>NZ_JBSFJV010000041.1:0-67799 GCF_053598235.1 Kitasatospora sp. NPDC001159 | reverse complement strand
GCGGCCCCCCCCCCCGCTCTCCCCCCGCGCGCCCCCCCCCCCCCCGCCCCGGCCCCCGCCCGGCGGGGCCCCCCGGGCCGGGAGGCTCAGGACCACTCGAAGTACAGCGTCGGCCGCACCGGCCGCGGACCGCCGGGCGCGGACAGGAACACCAGGTTCACCGTCGGCCCGGACGGCTCCTCCAGCCGCGGGCCGCGGATGCTCAACCCGAACCCGTTGATCGCCTTCCCCGCCGCCAGCCCCGCCCGCACCTCGCGGTACCAGGCCTCCAACGGCTCGACCGGCAGGCCCCAGTACACGGCCAACACGGGCGCGAATGAAGCGGATTCCCTTGGCGCAATTCTCCGTACTATGTATAGTGTACAGCGTACGGGGTAACCGTGCGCACTGACGAGAGGGCTCCGCCAATGCAGATCACCAGCACCGTCGTCTCCCTGACCGTCGAGGACGTCACCGCCTCCGCCGCCTTCCTCCAGCGGCACTTCGGCTACACCGAGCAGATGTCCGCCGACGGCTTCGTCTCGCTCGGCCACCCCGGCGGCGGGGTCAACGTCGTCTACCTGCGCCGCGGCCTGGAGGTCCTGCCCGAGGACCAGCGGAACCGGACCGCGGGCGGGGTGATCCTGGCGTTCAACGTCGAGGACATCGCCGCGGAGGAGAAGCGGCTGCGCGACGAGGGGGTCGAGATCACCCTGCCGCTGCTCGTGGAGCCGTGGGGCGAGAAGCTGTTCCAGGTCGCCGACCCGAACGGGGTCGTGGTCGAGCTGGTCGAGTGGGTCAAGGCGTAACCGCAACGGGAAGGCGCCCCCGTCCGATGTCGGACGGGGGCGCCAACTCGCTTGCGGGGACGGTCAGTCCACCGTCCAGGTGTCGTTGCCCGCCAGCAGCGCCGCCAGGTCACCGGGGCCCCGGTGGGCCGCGGCGGTGGCCAGCTGGTTCTCCATCAGCTCGTCGTACACCGGCCGCGAGACGTCCCGCAGCACACCGATCGGCGTGTGGTGCAGAGTGTCCGCGTCGGCGATCCGGGAGAGCGCGAAGGCGGTGGCCGGGCTGGCGGCGTGGGCGTCGTGCACCAGCAGCTCCGCCTCGTTGTCCGCGGTGACCGGGGCGACGAACAACTCGCCGTCCGGCCCCCGGAAGACGCCGTTCGCAGTCTCGCCGCCGAAGCGGATCGGCTGCCCGTGCTCCAGCCGGATCAGCGCCTCGTCGCGGGTGCCGGGCTCCTTCAGCACCTCGAAGGCGCCGTCGTTGAAGATGTTGCAGTTCTGGTAGATCTCCACCAGCGCGGTGCCCTCGTGCTCGGCCGCCGCCCGCAGCACCGACTGCAGGTGCTGGCGGTCCGAGTCGATGGTGCGCGCCACGAAGGAGGCCTCCGCGCCGATCGCCAGCGACAGCGGATTGAACGGCGCGTCCAGCGAGCCCATCGGGGTGGACTTGGTGATCTTGCCGAGCTCACTGGTCGGCGAGTACTGGCCCTTGGTGAGGCCGTAGATCCGGTTGTTGAACAGCAGGATCTTCAGGTTGACGTTCCGCCGCAGGGCGTGGATCAGGTGGTTGCCGCCGATCGACAGCGCGTCGCCGTCACCGGTCACCACCCAGACGCTCAGGTCCCGCCGGGAGGAGGCCAGCCCGGTCGCGATCGCCGGCGCCCGGCCGTGGATCGAGTGCACCCCGTAGGTGTTCATGTAGTACGGGAAGCGCGAGGAGCAGCCGATGCCGGAGACGAACACCGTGTTCTCACGCTTGATGCCGAGCTCCGGCATGAAGGACTGCACCGCCGCCAGAATCGCGTAGTCCCCGCAGCCGGGGCACCAGCGCACCTCCTGGTCGGTCTTGAAGTCCCGGGCGCTCTGCGGCCCTTCGGCCTTGGGCACCAGCCGCAGGGACGGGAAGCCGTTCTCGTTCATCGGTGGTCCTCCTCGTCCAGGGTGCCGATCGCAGCCCACAGCACGTCCGCCAACTGCGCCGCCTTGAACGGCAGTCCGCGCACCTGGTTGTAAGACTCGGCGTCCACCAGGTACTTCGCCCGCAGCAGCAGCGCGAGCTGCCCGAGGTTCATCTCGGGCACGATGACCTTCTCGTAACTGCGCAGCACCGAACCCAGGTTGGCCGGGAAGGGGTTGAGGTTGCGCAGGTGCGCCTGCGCGATCTCGCCGCCGTCCGCGCGCACCCGGCGCACCGCCGCGGTGATCGGGCCGTAGGTCGAGCCCCAGCCGAGGACCAGGACCCGGGCGTCGCCGGTCGGGTCGTCGACCTCCACCGGCTTGACCGTGATGCCGTCGACCTTGGCCTGGCGGGTGCGGACCATGAAGTCGTGGTTGGCCGGGTCGTAGGAGATGTTGCCGGTGCCGTCCTGCTTCTCGATGCCGCCGATCCGGTGCTCCAGACCGGCCGTACCGGGCACTGCCCAGGGGCGGGCGAGGGTGTGCGGGTCCCGCAGGTACGGCCAGAAGGCGCCGTCCTCGCGGTTTGGGCCGGTCGCGAACTGCGGGTCGATATCGGGCAGTTCGTCGACGGCCGGGATCCGCCAGGGCTCGGAGCCGTTGGCCAGGTAGCCGTCCGAGAGCAGGAACACCGGGGTGCGGTAGGTCACCGCGATCCGGGCCGCCTCCAGCACGGCGTCGAAGCACTCGGCGGGCGTGGCCGGGGCGACGATCGGCACCGGGGCCTCGCCGTTGCGGCCGAACATGGCCTGCAGCAGGTCGGCCTGCTCGGTCTTGGTCGGCAGGCCGGTGGACGGGCCGCCGCGCTGGATGTCCACGATCAGCAGCGGGAGTTCGAGCGAGACGGCCAGGCCGATGGTCTCGGACTTGAGCGCGACACCGGGCCCGGAGGTGGTGGTCACGCCGAGCGCCCCGCCGAAGGCGGCGCCGAGCGCGGCGCCGATGCCGGCGATCTCGTCCTCGGCCTGGAAGGTACGCACCCCGAAGTTCTTGTGCTTGGAGAGCTCGTGCAGGATGTCCGAGGCCGGGGTGATCGGGTACGAGCCCAGGTAGAGCGGCAGGCCGGAGCGCTGCGCGGCGGCGACCAGGCCGTAGGACAGGGCGAGGTTGCCGGAGATGTTGCGGTAACGCCCGGAGGGGAGCTTGGCCGGCGGCACCTCGTAGGAGACCGCGAAGGACTCGGTGGTCTCGCCGAAGTTCCAGCCCGCCCGGAAGGCGCTGATGTTGGCCTCGGCGATCTCCGGCTTCTTGGCGAACTTGCCGCGCAGGAACCGCTCGGTGCCCTCGGTCGGGCGGTGGTACATCCACGACAGCAGCCCGAGCGCGAACATGTTCTTGGCACGCTCGGCGTCCTTGCGGGACAGCCCGCTCTCCTTGAGCGCCTCCAGGGTCAGCGTGGTCAGCGGCACCTTGTGCAGGTGGAAGCCGTCCAGCGAATCGTCGCTCAGCGGGTCGGCCGGGTAACCGACCTTCGCCAGCGCGCGCTTGGTGAACTCGTCGGTGTTGACGATGATCTCCGCGCCGCGCGGCAGGTCGGGCAGGTTCGCCTTCAACGCCGCCGGGTTCATCGCCACCAGCACGTTCGGGGCGTCGCCCGGGGTGAGGATGTCGTGGTCGGCGAAGTGCAGTTGGAAGGACGAGACACCCGGCAGGGTGCCGGCGGGGGCCCGGATCTCGGCCGGGAAGTTCGGCAGCGTGGAGAGGTCGTTGCCGAAGGTGGCCGTCTCCGACGTGAACCGGTCACCGGTGAGCTGCATGCCGTCACCGGAGTCACCGGCGAAGCGGATGATCACCCGATCGAGTCTGCGAACGGGCTTGGCGCGCTTCGGCGGCGGGCCGCCCGGGGCGTGCGGACCGGCGGGCCCGTTCGCGCCGGGGTGTCCGTCACCGTTGCCGGTACGACCCTCGTCGCCGCCCGATCCGTCCACTGCCTCTGACTGATCGACCTGACTGGTCACTGCCGCGGACCTCCTCGTAGGCGCACCACCGCGGGCGCGGCCCCGTGCCCCGTCCGCCTGGTGCACCGCTCGCATCCTATGCGTGCGACCTTGAGCCCGACCGGAACTCCGGCAGGAAGTTGCAGCCGCCCGTTCCGGTGGCGCACATAGCGACAACGCACGGCCGCCGGAGATCATTCCGCGCTCCGGCGGCCGGTCCTGCGAGGCCCGTCGGACCGGGTCAGGAGTTCAGGTAGGTGAGCACCGCGAGTACCCGGCGGTGGTCCTCCGGGCTCTGGGCGAGGCCGAGCTTGAGGAATATGTTGCTGACGTGCTTCTCCACCGCGCCGTCGGAGACCACCAGCTGCTTGGCCACCGCCGCGTTGGTGCGGCCCTCCGCCATCAGGCCGAGCACCTCGCGCTCGCGCGGGGTGAGATTGGCCAGAACGTCGCCCTTGCGGCTGCGGCTGAGCAACTGCTGCACCACCTCGGGGTCCAGCGCGGTGCCGCCCTCGGCGACCCGGACGACCGCGTCGGCGAACTCGCGCACCTCGGCGACCCGGTCCTTCAGCAGGTAGCCGACGCCCCGGGTGGAACCGGCCAGCAACTCGGAGGCGTAACGTTCCTCCACGAACTGCGACAGCACCAGCACGCCCAGCTGCGGGTAGTGGCCGCGCAACTCCACGCAGGCGCGCAGGCCCTCGTCGGTGTGGGTCGGGGGCATCCGCACGTCGGAAACCACCACGTCCGGCAGGGCGTCGGCCGCCGCCAGGTCGTGGATGGTCTTCACCAGGGCGTCGCCGTCCCCGACGCCCGCCACGACCTCCAGGCCCCGATCGGTGAGCAGCCGGGTCAGACCCTCCCGCAGCAGTACGGAGTCCTCGGCGATGACGACGCGACGCATGGCGACCTTCCGGGCAGGCACGAGCTGACGGGAGTCAGTCTCCCCCATCCGCGCACGCCGCCGGAGGGCAAGGTCCGGATCGCCCCGTTCATGAGGAGCGATCGCCGGGCCCGGTCACATGGTGCGGATCGCCACCGCGTCGCAGAGCCCCTCCAGGGCCGCCTTCGCCGCGCAGTCCGGCAGCGGGGCGAGCAGCGCCCGGGCCTCCTCGGCGTGCCGCAGGGTCTCCCGGCGGGCGCGCTCCAGGGCGGGGTGGCGGCGCAGCAGGCGCAGCGCCTCGGCGTGTAGTTCGTCGTCGGCGAGGTCCTGGGTGAGCAGCTCGCGCAGCCGCACGTCGTCCGGGTCGTCCGGGTCGACGGGCATCTGCTCCAGCAGCAGGGTCGGCAGGGTCGGCACGCCCTCGCGCAGGTCGGTGCCGGGGGTCTTGCCTGACTCGTGGCCGTCGCTGGCGATGTCGAGCACGTCGTCGGCCAGCTGGAAGGCCATGCCGATCCGCTCGCCGAACTCGCCCAGGATGTCGACCTGCCAGGGCTCGGCGCCGGCCATCTGCGCTCCTATCCGGCAGGAGACGGCGATCAGCGATCCGGTCTTGCCCTCCAGCACGTCCAGGTAGTGCAGCAGCGGGTCCGCCTCCGGGCCCGGCCCGCGGGTCTCCAGGATCTGGCCGGTGACCAGCCGCTCGAAGGCCTCGGCCTGCATCCGCACGGCCTCCGGGCCGAGGTCGGCCAGGACCTGGGAGGCGCGGGAGAAGAGGAAGTCGCCGGTGAGGATGGCGACCGAGTTGTCCCAGCGGGAGTTGGCGCTCTCCGCGCCGCGGCGCACCGGCGCCTCGTCCATGACGTCGTCGTGGTACAGCGTGGCCAGGTGGGTCAGCTCGACGACCACCGCGGCGGGCACCACGCCGGGCGCGCCCGGGTCGCCGAACTGGGCGGCCAGCAGCAGGAGCAGCGGACGGAAGCGCTTGCCGCCGGCCTCCAGGAGGTGACTGGCCGTGACGGTGATGAAGGGGACGTCGCTCTTGACGGTTTCTCCGAGCGCCGCCTCCACCGCCTCCAGTCCGGCCTGGACGTCCCGGGTCAGGTCGCGGTCCTGCACGCTGAGCCCGAAGGGTTCCACGACGGTCACGAAGACCACTCCTCTGTCCCTGGTCGATCTAGCGGCCTGGTCCCTGAGTGCCGCCGCTGGCCATACAGGCAGGGTATCCGGTCGTGAGTGGATCACTGCACGGGCGTGCGGATCCCGTCATGATCGGGCCGGAAGGCCTGGTCAGGGCGGCTGTCGGGGTGTTGCGGCGGTGGGGGCGAATTCGTCTGGAAATAAAGGCTGGAGATCGGCCCTGACTTCCGGACCGATCTCCAGCAAACCGACCGGCGACGGTCAGTACGCGAACAGCGAGGCCTTGGACGCCAGGTCCAGGAAGTACTGCGGCAGCAGGCCGAGACTCAGCGTCACCAGCACCCCCACCCCGATCGCGGTCGCCGTGAAGGCGCTCGGGATCACCACCGTCGGGCCGCCCGGCTTCGGGTCCGAGAAGAACATCAGCACGATCACCCGGATGTAGAAGAACGCGGCCACCGCCGAGCTCAGCACACCGACCACCACCAGCGGCGTCGCCCCGCCGGCCGCCGCCGCCTGGAACACCGCGAACTTCCCGGTGAAGCCGGAGGTCAGCGGGATCCCGGCGAAGGCCAGCAGGAACAGCGCGAACACCGCCGCCACCAGCGGCGAGCGCCGCCCCAGCCCCGCCCAGCTGGACAGGTGGGTCGCCTCGCCCTTGGAGTCGCGCACCAGGGTGACCACGGCGAAGGCGCCGAGCGTCACGAAGGAGTACGCCAGCAGGTAGAACAGCACCGAGGACAGGCCCTGCTTGTTGACGGCGATCACACCCGTCAGGATGAACCCGGCGTGCGCGATCGAGGAGTACGCCAACAGCCGCTTGACGTCCTGCTGGGTCACCGCCAGCACCGCGCCCACCACCATGGTGAGGATCGCCACGCCCCACAGTACCGGCCGCCAGTCCAGCCGCAGGCCCGGGAAGGCCACGTAGAACAGCCGCAGGAAGGCCCCGAAGGCCGCGACCTTGGTGGCCGCCGCCATGAAGCCGGTCACCGGGGTCGGCGCGCCCTGGTAGACGTCCGGGGTCCAGGAGTGGAAGGGCACCGCGCCGACCTTGAACAGCAGGCCGACCGCCAGCATCGCCAGGCCCGTCAGCAGCAGCGCGTCGCTCTGGGTGGTGCTCAGCTGCGCCGGGGTGGTCATCGCCTTGCCGGAGATGACGTCAGCGATGTCGCCGAGCTTCACGCTGCCCGCGTAGCCGTACAGCAACGCGGTGCCGAACAGGAAGAAGGCCGAGGCGAAGGCGCCGAGCAGGAAGTACTTGACCGCCGCCTCCTGGGAGAGCAGCCGGCGGCGGCGGGCCAGCGCGCACAGCAGGTAGAGCGGGAGGGAGAAGACCTCCAGCGCCACGAACATCGTCAGCAGGTCGTTGGCGGCGGGGAAGAGCAGCATGCCGCCGACCGCGAACATGGTCAGCGGGAAGACCTCGCTGGTGGTGAAGCCGGACCTGATCGCGGCCCGCTCCTGCTCGCCGCCGGGGGTGGCGGCGGCCTGGGCGGCGAAGGCGTCGGCGGGCAGCCCGCCGCCCTTGGGCTCCAGCTTGCGCTCGGCGTAGGTGAGCACCGCGACCACCGCGACCAGCAGGATCACGCCCTGCAGGAACAGCGCCGGGCCGTCCAGGGCGACCGACTCCATGGCCAGCAGGTCGATCCGGGGCGCGCCGTGGCCCTGCGCGGCCAGCACCACCACGGCGGTGAACGCGCCGATCAGGGCGACCAGTGCGAGCGAGACCTGGGTCCAGTGCCGCAGCCGCCGGGGCACGAAGGCCTCGACCAGGATGCCGGCCACGGCGGCGCCGAACACCACCAGCATCGGGGAGAGTTGGCCGTACTCGATGTGCGGCGCCGGGATGCTGGGGGTGTTGCCGCCGGCGGCGGCGAGCACTGCGGTGACGCTCACTTCTGCTCACCTCCTGAGGTGGCGGCGACCGGGTGGGCCGGCGCCGGGTCGGTCTGGTGGACCTGCGAGAGGGTCGCGTTCACCGAGGGGTTGACCAGGTCGGTGAGCGGCTTGGGGTAGACGCCGAGCAGGATCGTCAGCGCCACCAACGGCGCCACCACGGCGAGTTCGCGGGCCCTGAGGTCGGGCATCGTACGGACCCCGTCCTTCACCGGGCCGGTCATGGTGCGCTGGTACAGCAGCAGGGCGTACAGCGCGGCCAGCACGATGCCGAAGGTGGCGACGATGCCGATCGCCGGGTAGCGGGTGAAGGTGCCCACCAGCACCAGGAACTCGCTGACGAACGGGGCCAGCCCCGGCAGCGACAGAGTGGCCAGGCCGCCGATCAGGAAGGTCCCGGCGAGCACCGGGGCGACCTTCTGCACACCGCCGTAGTCGGCGATCAGCCGGGAGCCGCGGCGGGAGATCAGGAAGCCGGCCACCAGCATCCACGCGGCGGTGGAGATGCCGTGGTTGACCATGTAGAGGGTCGCGCCGCTCTGGCCCTGGCTGGTCAGGGCGAAGATGCCCATGATGATGAAGCCGAAGTGCGAGATCGAGGCGTAGGCGACCAGCCGCTTGATGTCCTTCTGGCCGACCGCCAGCAGCGCGCCGTAGATGATCCCGATCAGCGAGAGGACCAGGATCGCCGGGGCGAAGGTCTTCGAGGCGTCCGGGAACAGCCCGAGGCAGAACCGCAGCATCGCGAAGGTGCCGACCTTGTCCACCACGGCGGTGATCAGAACGGCGGTCCCGGCGGTGGCCTCGCCCATCGCGTTCGGCAGCCAGGTGTGCAGCGGCCACAGCGGGGCCTTCACCGCGAAGGCGAAGAAGAAGCCGAGGAACAGCGCCTTCTCGGCGGTACCGGTCAGCTGCAGCTTGCCGCCGGCGATCGCGTTGGTGAGGGTCGGCAGGTCGAAGGTGCTGAAGCCCTGGTCCTGCGCGATCACGTACAGCCCGATCACGGCGGCCAGCATCACCAGACCACCGAGCAGGTTGTACAGCAGGAACTTGACGGCCGCGTAGGAGCGCTGGCGCGCCGACTCGGGGCCGCCGGCCCGGTCTCCGAAGCCGCCGATCAGGAAGTACATCGGGATCAGCATGGCTTCGAAGAACACGTAGAACAGGAAGAGGTCGGTGGCGTAGAAGGAGACGATCACCATCGCCTCCACCGCCAGGATCAGGGCGAAGAAGCCCTGGGTCCTCCTTCGCCCCTCAAAAGTGTCCGGGTCGAAGGTGCCGTCGGGGGCCGCGGGCGCCGGGTCGGCGTCGTGCCAGGAGGCCAGCATGACGATCGGCACCAGGACGGCCGTCAGCAGGGCGAGCACGGCGCCGATGCCGTCCACGCCGAGCGAGAAGCTGATGCCGAAGGAGCGGATCCAGCTGTACGACTCGGTCAGCTGGTAGCGGGCGCCGTGCCCGTCGAACCGGGTCGCCACCACGACGGCCAGCGCCAGGGTGACGGCCGAGACGCCCAGGGCGACGGCCTTGGTGGTGGTGCGCCGGGACTCAGTCGACCCGGCGGGCAGGGCGGCGGTCAGCACCGCACCGGCCGCCGGGACGGCGCAGGTGGCGGTCAACAACACGCTCATGCGCCCACCTCGCTTCGCTCGGCAGGGGCATTCGCCCACACGCGGCATTCGACGCTTCGCTCGCTCATGAGCCTGACCTCCCGACGCGTTTCAGGACGAGTCATCACACGGACCTCATCAGGAGAGTCGAGGCGACCAGCACCAGCGTGCCGCCGAACATGGAGAGCGCGTACGAGCGGACGAAGCCGTTCTGGACCCGCCGCAGCCGACTGGACAGGCCCCCGATGGTGGCGGCCAGACCGTTGACGAAGCCGTCCAGGCCGCGGCTGTCGAAGTAGACCAGTGTCGCGGCGAGCGCCGAGCCCGGCCGCACCAGCACCGCGTGGTTGAAGTCGTCCTGCAGCAGGTCGCGGCGGGCGGCCCGGGTGAGCGGGGAGCCGACCGGCGGGACCACCGGGACGGGCGAGCGCCCGTACATCAGGTAGGACAGGCCGACGCCGGCCAGCATGCAGACCGTGGTCAGCCCGGTGACGGTCCACGAGCCGAGCGGCGAGTTGCCCTCGCTGTACCCGGTGACCGGCTCCAGCCACTTCAGGAAGGAGTCGTTGAAGGCGAACAGCCCGCCTGCGAAGACCGAGCCGACGGCCAGCAGGACCATCGGGACGGTCATGGTCCCCGGCGACTCGTGCGGGTGCGGGAGGTTGCCCTCCTCGTCCGGCTGCCAGCGCTTCTCGCCGAAGAAGGTCAGCAGCATCACCCGGGTCATGTAGAACGCGGTGACGGCCGCGCCGACCAGGGCGCACACGCCGAGGATCCAGCCCTCGGTGCCGCCCTTGGCGAAGGCGGCCTCAATGATCTTGTCCTTGGAGAAGAAGCCCGACAGGCCCGGGAATCCGATGATCGCCAGGTAGCCGAGGCCGAAGGTGATGAAGGTGACCTTCATGTGCTTCCACAGGCCGCCGTAGTGGCGCATGTCCACCTCGTCGTTCATGCCGTGCATGACCGACCCGGCGCCGAGGAACAGCCCGGCCTTGAAGAAGCCGTGGGTCACCAGGTGCATGATCGCGAAGGCGTAGCCGATCGGGCCGAGCCCGGCCGCCAGCACCATGTAGCCGATCTGCGACATGGTCGAGCCGGCCAGTGCCTTCTTGATGTCGTCCTTGGCGCAACCGACGATCGCACCGAACAGCAGCGTGACCGCGCCGACCACCACCACGGCGGTCTGCGCGTCCGGCGCCAGGTCGAAGATCACCGAGGAGCGGGTGATCAGGTAGACGCCGGCGGTCACCATGGTGGCCGCGTGGATCAGGGCCGAGACCGGGGTCGGACCCTCCATCGCGTCCCCGAGCCAGGACTGCAGCGGCACCTGGGCCGACTTGCCGCAGGCCGCCAGCAGCAGCATCAGACCGATCGCGGTCAGCTTGCCCTCGCTCGCCTGGGACGCCCCGCCGAAGACCGGGCCGAAGGCGAAGGAGCCGAACTCGGCGAACATCAGCATGATCGCGATCGAGAGGCCCATGTCGCCGACCCGGTTGACGATGAAGGCCTTCTTCGCCGCCGTCGCCGCGCTCGGCTTGTGCTGCCAGAAACCGATCAGCAGGTACGAGGCCAGGCCCACGCCCTCCCAACCGAAGTACAGCAGCAGGTAGTTGTCGGCCACCACCAGCAGCAGCATGGCCGCCAGGAACAGGTTCAGGTACGCGAAGAAGCGGCGCCGGCGCTCGTCGTGCGCCATGTAGCCCACCGAGTACAGGTGGATCAGCGTGCCGACGCCTGTGATCAGCAGGACGAAGGTCATCGACAACTGGTCGAGCTGGAACGAGATGTCGGCCTGGAAGCCGTTCACCGGGATCCAGCTGAACAGGTGCTCGGCCACCGCCCGGTGCTCGGCGTCGCGGCCGAGCATGTCCGAGAACAGCGCCAGGCCGAAGCCGAACGAGAGCGCGGCGAGCGCGGTGGCCAGCCAGTGGCCGAACCGGTCCAGTGCCCGGCCGCCGAGGAGCAGCAGGGCGGCACCGGCCAGCGGAGCCGCCACCAGCAGCGGAATGAGAGAGTTCACCGAAGGCCCTCCGCCTACAGCTTCATCAGGTTGCTGTCGTCGACCGAAGCGGAGTGCCTGGTCCGGAAGATGGAGACGATGATGGCGAGGCCGACCACGACCTCGGCCGCCGCGACCACCATCGTGAAGAACGCGATGATCTGGCCGTCCAGGGTCCCGTGCAGCCGGGAGAAGGTCACCAGCGCGAGGTTCGAGGCGTTCAGCATCAGCTCCACGCACATGAACAGCACGATCGCGTTGCGCCGGATCAGCACCCCGGACGCGCCGATGGTGAACAACAGGGCCGACAGGTACAGGTAGTTGACCGGGCTCACCGCACGCCCTCCTCGTCCGCCCCGCCGGCCTGGCCGAGGCTGGTGCCGTTGGTGCCGTTGGTGCCGTTGGTGCCGTTGGTGCCGTTGTTGCCGTTGTTGCCGTTGGTGGCGCCCGCCAGCTCCAGCGACTTGCGCGGCGGCGCCACCGCCGACCGCTCCGAGGACGGACGGCCCAGCCAGTCCGCCGTGGTGTTCTCCAGCTCCGCCATCCGCTGCAGCATCGCCTGGCTGACGTCCCGGATCTGGCCGCGCTCGCGCAGCGTCGCCATCACCGAGTCCTCGGCGACGGTGCCGTCCGGCAACAGCGCCGGAACGTCCACCGCGTTGTGCCGGGCGTACACGCCCGGGGCCGGCAGCGGCGGCACCTGGAGGTTGTCCTTGACCCGCTGATCCGCCAGCTCGCGCTGGGTCTTCGGGGCCTTCACGTGCTCCCGGTGGGTCAGCACCATCGCGCCGATCGCCGCGGTGATCAGCAGCGCGCCGGTGACCTCGAAGGCCCAGACGTAGCGGGTGAAGATCAGCCGGGCCAGGCCCGGCACGTTGCCCTCGGCGTTCGCCTCGGTCAGCCCGGTGAAGTGGTTCAGCTTCGCGTGGGCGATCCCGGCGATCAGCAGCACGCCGAAACCCAGCCCGCACAGCACCGCGGCGAACCGCTGGCCCTTCAGCTGCTCCTTCAGCGAGTCCTCGCTGGTGACGCCCACCAGCATCACCACGAACAGGAACAGCATCATGATCGCGCCGGTGTAGACCACGATCTGCACCACACCCAGGAACACCGCGCCCTGCGCCATGTAACAGACCGCCAGCGACATCATGGTCGCCGCCAGGCAGAGCGCGCTGTGCACGGCCTTGCGCATCAGCAGCATGCCGAGCGCGCCGCCGACCGCGATCACCGCGAGCACCCAGAACTGGACGGCCTCACCAGTGGAGGTCGTCCCGGTCCCGGCCGCGAGATGCGTGATCACTGCTGCACCTCCTTCTCCCGGTCGGTGCGCTCCTGCTGGACCGTCCCGGGCGCCGCCGCGATGATCTCGCCCCGGTAGTACGCGCCCTCGTCGGAGCCCGGGTAGATCGCGTGCGGGGTGTCGACCATGCCCTCGGACAGCCCCACCAGCAACTGCTCCTTGGTGAAGATCAGGTCCCGGCGGGAGGAGTCCGCGAGCTCGTACTCGTTGGTCATGGTCAGCGCCCGGGTCGGGCAGGCCTCGATGCACAGCCCGCACAGGATGCAGCGGGCGTAGTTGATCTGGTAGACCGCGCCGTAGCGCTCACCCGGCGAGTAGCGCTCCTCGTCCCGGTTGTCCGCGCCCTCCACGTAGATCGCGTCAGCCGGGCAGGCCCACGCGCACAGCTCGCAGCCGATGCACTTCTCCAGGCCGTCCGGGTGCCGGTTCAGCTGGTGGCGGCCGTGGAAGCGCGGAGCGGTGGGCTTCTTCTGCTCCGGGTACTGCTCGGTGAGCCGCTTCTTGAACATGGCCTTGAAGGTCACGCCGAAGCCGGCGGCCGGGCCGAGGATCGACGGCCGGTCGGCCCGCTCGGCCCTGCCCGTCTGGTCGGACGACATCTCGGATCAGCTCCCTTCGGAATGGTCGGCCCCGTTGAGGGCGTCCTGCAGTTGCTTCGGGGCGCGGCTGCGCCGACGCGGCACCGGCGGGAGCTCCTGCCCGGGCAGTGGCGGCACCGGGTACCCGCCCGCCATCGGGTCGAACTCGCCCTTCGGGGGCGCCCCGCCTTCGAACGTCGCAGCTTCGTCGGGCTGCTTCCTCAGGAAGTCCCGCAGCAGCGTCAGCAGCAGGACCACGCTGACCGGCGCACCCACGTACAGCACCACCTCGCCGAAGCCGTAGCCCTCGTTGCGCAGCGCCCGCACGCTCGCGATCAGCACCAGCCACACCAGCGAGACCGGGATCAACACCTTCCAGCCCAGCTTCATGAACTGGTCGTAGCGGAACCGGGGCAGCGTGCCGCGCAGCCAGATGAAGAAGAACAGCAGCAGCTGGATCTTCAACGTGATCCACAGCATCGGCCACCAGCCGTGGTTGGCGCCCTCCCAGAAGGTCGACACCGGCCAGGGGGCCCGCCAGCCGCCCAGGAACAGGGTCGAGGCCACCGCCGAGACGGTCACCATGTTGACGTACTCGGCCAGCATGAACATCGCGAACTTCAGCGAGGAGTACTCGGTGTTGAAGCCGCCGACCAGCTCGCCCTCGGCCTCCGGGAGGTCGAACGGCGCCCGGTTGGTCTCACCGACCATCGCGATGACGTAGACGATGAACGACACCGGCAGCAGCGCCGCGAACCAGGTCGGCTGCTGGTGCGCCACGATCTCCGAGGTGGACATCGAGCCCGAGTAGATGAACACCGCCGCGAAGGACAGACCCATCGCGATCTCGTAGCTGATCATCTGCGCGGAGGAGCGCAGCCCGCCCAGCAGCGGGTACGTCGAGCCGGAGGACCAACCCGCCAGCACGATCCCGTAGATGCCCACCGAGGCCGTCGCCAGGATGTACAGCAGCGCCACCGGGAAGTCGGTCAGCTGCAGCGGCGTCCGGGTGCCGAAGATCGACACCTCGTTGCCGGCCGGGCCGAACGGGATCACCGCGAAGGCCATGAAGGCCGGGATGGCGCAGACGATCGGGGCCAGGATGTAGACCACCTTGTCCGAGCCCTTGACCACCAGGTCTTCCTTCAGTGCCAGCTTCACGCCGTCCGCCAGCGACTGCAGCATGCCCCACGGGCCGTGCCGGTTCGGCCCGATGCGCAACTGCATCCAGGCCACCACCTTGCGCTCCCAGACGATCGCGATCAGCACCGTCAGGACCAGGAACGCGAAACAGAACACCGCCTTCAGCAGCACCAGCCACCACGGGTCCTGCCCGAAGAAGTGGAGCGTCTCGTACGGCTGCGGAGTCATCGGTCCTCCCCTTCGCGGCCGGACCGGGCCTCGTCCTCGACGGCGACCGGCTCCAGCGAGGCCGCGGCGATCGTGACCAGGTGGCCGACGGTGGTGCCGAGCGTGCGGTGGGCTCCGCCCGGTGTGGAGTTGAGCGGGATCCAGACCGTGCGGTCCGGAATCGAGTCGGTGACCTCCAGCGGCAGGACCAGCGAGCCAGCCGGGCCGGTCAGCCGCAGCGCGGCCGCCGCCCCGGCGCCGATCTCCTTCGCGGTGGCCGCCGAGATCCGGGCCACCGCCCGGTGCCGGGTGCCCGCCAGGTGCGGATCGCCCTGCTGCAGCACGCCGTTGTCCAGCAGCTGGCGCCAACCCGCAAGCACCGCCTGGCCGGTGGCCGGCCGGGGCAGCGGCCCGGGGTGCACCGCCGGGTCGGCCACGCGGTCGCCCTGCCAGGGCTCGAAACGGTCCAGCTCCAGCCGGGCCGCCCGGACGTCCGCGAGGCCCAGCCGGTGACCCAGCGCGTCCGCGAGCATCGTCAACACCCGCAGGTCGGACTGGAGGTGGCGGCCCATCTGCTGGTCCGGCTTGAGCGCGGCCTCGAACATCCGCACCCGACCCTCCCAGTCCAGGAAGGTGCCCGCCTTCTCGGCCACCGCCGCCACCGGCAGCACCACGTCCGCCCGCGCCGTCACCGCGGAGGGCCGCAGCTCCACCGACACGATGAACCGCGCCGCCGCCAGCGCCTCGTCGACCAGCGCCGGGTCCGGCAGGTCGTCCGGGTCCACCCCGCCGACCACCAGCGCGTCCAGGTCGCCCTGGGCGGCCGCGGCCATGATCCGGTCGGTGTCCCGGCCGGGCCGCGAGGGCAGCTCCGCCACCCCCCACACCGCGGCCGCCTCCGCCCGGGCCGCGGCAGCGGCCACCGGCCGGCCGCCGGGCAGCAGGCCCGGCAGCGCGCCGGCCTCCACCGCCCCGCGCTCGCCCGCCCGGCGCGGCACCCAGGCCAGCTCGGCCCCGGTCGCGTGCGCCAGCCGCAGCAGCGCCGTCAGCGCGCCCGGGATCGCGGCCAGCCGCTCGCCCGCCAGGATCACCGCGCCCGGTCGGCGCAGCAGCTCGGCCGCCTGCCCGGCCTCGTCGTTCAGCGGCTCGTCCGCCGCCAGCGCCGCGAACCACTCCGGCTCGGTGCCGGGGGCGGCCGGCAGCAGCACGCCGCGCAGCTTGGCCAGGCCCCGGGAGGCGAAGGCCGCCACCGAGTACACCTTCAGGTCGCGGCTGCGGGCCGCCTTCCGCAGTCGCAGGAAGACGATCGGCGACTCCTCCTCCGGCTCGAAGCCCGCCAGCAGCACCGCCGGGGCGTGCTCCAGTTGCTCGTACGTCACCCCGTCGCCGGCCACGTCCACCCCGTGCCCGGCGACCGCCGCGGCCAGGAAGTCCGCCTCCTCGCCGCTGTGCGGGCGGGCCCGGAAGTCCACGTCGTTGGTGCCCAGCACCACCCGGGCGAACTTGGCGTAGGCGTACGCGTCCTCGACCGTCACCCGGCCACCGGCCAGCACACCGGTACGGGCCCCGCGCAGCCCCTCGGCCGCCCGGGCCAGCGCCTCCGGCCAGGAGGCGGGCACCAGTTCGCCGTCCACCCGCACCAGCGGGGTGGTCAGCCGGTCCCGCAGCTGGGCGTAGCGGAAGGCGAACCGGCCCTTGTCGCAGTTCCACTCCTCGTTGACCGCCGGGTCATCGCCGGCCAGGCGACGCAGCACCTTGCCGCGCCGGTGGTCGGTGCGCTGGGCGCAGCCCGACGAACAGTGCTCGCACACGCTCGGCGAGGAGACCAGGTCGAAGGGGCGGGAGCGGAAACGGTAGGCCGTCGACGTCAGTGCGCCCACCGGACAGATCTGGATGGTGTTCCCGGAGAAGTACGACTCGAAGTCGTCCCCCTCGCCGGTGCCGACCTGCTGCAGCGCCCCGCGCTCCACCATGTCGATCAACGGGTCCCCGGCGATCTGCTGGGAGAAGCGGGTGCAGCGGGCGCACAGCACGCAGCGCTCCCGGTCCAGCAGCACCTGGCTGCTGATCGGCACCGGCTTCTCGTAGGTGCGCTTCATGCCCTCGAAGCGGGAGTCCGCGCCGCCGGTGGACATCGCCTGGTTCTGCAGCGGGCACTCGCCGCCCTTGTCGCAGATCGGGCAGTCCAGCGGGTGGTTGATCAGCAGCAGCTCCATCACGCCGCGCTGGGCCTTCTCGGCCACCGGCGAGCTGAGCTGGGTGCGCACCACCATGCCCTCGGCGACCGGGATGGTGCAGGAGGCGACCGGCTTGCGCTGGCCCTCGACCTCGACGATGCACTGCCGGCAGGCGCCGGCCGGGTCCAGCAGCGGGTGGTCGCAGAAGCGCGGGATCTGGGTGCCGATGGTCTCGGCGGCCCGGATCACCAAGGTGCCCTTGGGGACCTTCACTTCGACGCCGTCGATGGTGAGCGTGACCAGTTCGACCGCGGTTTCGGAGGCGGTTGGCTCTGTGATCGTCACGCGTGCACCTCCCTTTCGGTGGCGGACTGGTGGCCGGGGCGGGGGCCGTCGGCCCAGACGGTGGAGGCGGCCGGGTCGAACGGGCAGCGGCGCTCGGCGAGGTGCTGCTCGTACTCGGCCCGGAAGTGCTGGAGCGAGGAGACGATCGGGCTGGCCGCGCCGTCGCCCAGCGCGCAGAAGGACTTGCCGTTGATGTTGTCGGCGATGTCGAGGAGCTTCTCCAGGTCCCCCTCGACGCCCTCGCCCGCCTCGATCCGCTTGAGCAGCTGTACCAGCCAGTAGGTGCCCTCGCGGCACGGAGTGCACTTGCCGCAGGACTCGTGGGCGTAGAACTCGGTCCAGCGGGTGACCGCCCGCACCACGCAGGTGGTCTCGTCGAAGACCTGCAGCGCCTTGGTGCCGAGCATCGAGCCGGCCGCGCCGACGCCCTCGTAGTCCAGTGGGACGTCGAGGTGCTCGTCGGTGAACATCGGGGTGGAGGAGCCGCCCGGGGTCCAGAACTTCAGCCGGTGGCCTGGGCGGATGCCGCCGCTGAGGTCCAGCAGTTGGCGCAGGGTGATGCCGAGCGGGGCCTCGTACTGGCCGGGGTTGGTGACGTGGCCGGAGAGCGAGTACAGCGTGAAGCCGGGGGACTTCTCGGTGCCCAGGCCCTTGAACCACTCCTTGCCCCGGGCCAGGATCGGCGGCACCGAGGCGATCGACTCGACGTTGTTGACCACCGTCGGACAGGCGTACAGGCCGGCGATCGCCGGGAACGGCGGGCGCAGCCTCGGCTGGCCGCGGCGGCCCTCCAGCGAGTCCAGCAGCGCCGTCTCCTCGCCGCAGATGTACGCGCCGGCGCCGGCGTGCACGGTGACGTCGAGGTCGACGCCGGAGCCGAGGATGTTCCGGCCCAGCAGCCCGGCCTGGTACGCCTCGGCGACGGCCGCGTGCAGCCGGCGCAGCACCGGAACGACCTCGCCGCGCAGGTAGATGAACGCGTGGTCGCAGCGGATCGCGTAGGAGGCGATGATCATGCCTTCGATCAGCGCGTGCGGGTTGGCGAACATCAGCGGGATGTCCTTGCAGGTGCCCGGCTCGGACTCGTCCGCGTTGACCACCAGGTAGTGCGGCTTGCCGTCGTTCTGCGGGATGAACTGCCACTTCATTCCGGTGGGGAAGCCCGCGCCGCCGCGGCCGCGTAGGCCGGCGTCCTTGACCAGGGCGATCACGTCGTCCGGGGGCATCGCCAGGGCCGCCTTGAGGCCCTCGTAACCCTGGTGGCGGCGGTAGGTGGCGAGTGTCCAGGGGCTGCTGTCGTCCCAGGAGGCGGACAGGACGGGGGTGAGCAGCTTCTCGGCCGGCTCGGCGGAGGTCATCACGCTTCAGTCCCTTCCTGGCCGGGCTCCTCGTGGCGCGGGGAGACCACCTTGGTGCCGCCGGTGCCGGGCAGGGCCTCGCCCCTGGAGAGCCGCAGGCCGGCCAGCGAGGGGGCGCCGCCGGCGCCGGACTCGTCGTTGGCGCCTGGGCGTTCGTCGGGGAACCCGGCCAGGATCCGGGCGGTCTCCTTGAAGCCGCACAGCCGGGCGCCGCGGGTGGGCCGCGCCTCCCGGCCGGCCCGCAGGTCGTCGACCAGCTGCCTGGCGCTCTCCGGGGTCTGGTTGTCGAAGAACTCCCAGTTGACCATCACCACGGGGGCGTAGTCGCAGGCGGCGTTGCACTCGATGTGCTCGATCGAGACCTCACCGTCCTCGGTGGTCTCGTTGTTGCGGATGCCCAGGTGCTGCTGGAGCTCGGCGAAGATCTGGTCGCCGCCGAGCACCGCGCACAGGGTGTTGGTGCAGACCCCGACGTGGTACGTCCCGGCCGGGCGCCGCCGGTACATGGTGTAGAAGGTGGCGACGGCGGTGACCTCGGCGGTGGTGAGGTCCAGCTGCTCGGCGCAGAAGCGGATCCCGGTCGGGCTGACGAAGCCCTCCTCGGCCTGCACCAGGTGCAGCAGCGGCAGCAGCGCCGAGCGGGCCTGCGGGTAGCGGCCGATCAGCTCGGCGGCGTCGGCGGCCAGCCGGGTGTGCACCTCCTCGGGGTACGGCGGGGCCGGCAGCGCCGGCAGTCCGAGTTCGACGTTGGTCACCGGTCCACGCCTCCCATCACCGGGTCGATCCCGGCCACCGCGACGATCACGTCGGCCACCTGGCCGCCCTCGCACATCGCCGCCATCGTTTGCAGATTGGTGAACGACGGATCCCGGAAATGGACCCGGTACGGGCGCGTCCCGCCGTCGCTGACCACGTGCACGCCCAGCTCGCCCTTGGGCGACTCGACCGCCGCGTACGCCTGGCCGACCGGGACTCGGAAGCCCTCGGTGACCAGCTTGAAGTGGTGGATCAGGGCCTCCATCGAGGTGCCCATGATCTTGCGGATGTGGTCGAGCGAATTGCCCATCCCGTCGGGGCCGACGGCGAGTTGGGCGGGCCAGGCGATCTTCTTGTCGGCCACCATGACCGGGCCCGGCCGCAGCCGGTCCAGGCACTGCTCGACGATCCGCAGCGACTGCTTCATCTCCTCCAGCCTGATCAGGAAGCGGCCGTAGGAGTCGGCGGTGTCCGCCGTGGCGACCTCGAACTCGTAGTTCTCGTAGCCGCAGTACGGGTCGGTCTTGCGCAGGTCGTGCGGCAGGCCGGTGGCGCGCAGGATCGGACCGGTGGCGCCGAGGGCCAGGCAGCCGGGCAGGTCGAGGAAGCCGACGTCGACCAGTCGGGCCTTGAACACCGGGTTGCCGGTGGCGAGTTTGTCGTACTCGTGCATCCGGGAGCGGAAGACCTTGACCGCCTCGCGGATCTGGTCGACGGCGCCGGGCGGCAGGTCCTGGGCGAGGCCGCCGGGGCGCACGTACGCGTGGTTCATGCGCAGGCCGGTGACCAGCTCGAAGACGTCCAGGATGAGTTCGCGGTCCCGGAAACCGTAGATCATCAGGGTGGTGGAGCCGATCTCCATGCCGCCGGTGGCCAGGCAGACCAGGTGCGAGGAGATCCGGTTGAGCTCCATCATCATCACCCGGATGACGTCGGCCCGCTCCGGGATGTCCTCGGTGATGCCGAGCAGCTTCTCGACCGCCAGGCAGTAGGCGGTCTCGTTGAAGAGCGGGGTCAGGTAGTCCATGCGGGTCACGAAGGTGGTGCCCTGGACCCAGCTGCGGAACTCCATGTTCTTCTCGATGCCGGTGTGGAGGTAGCCGATGCCGCAGCGGGCCTCCTTCACCGTCTCGCCGTCGATCTCCAGGATCAGCCGCAGCACGCCGTGGGTGGACGGATGCTGGGGGCCCATGTTGACGATGATGCGTTCGTCGTCGGCCCGGCCGACCGCCTCGACCACCTCGCCCCAGTCGCCGCCGGTGACGGTGAAGACCCGGCCCTCGGTGGTCTCGCGGGCCTGCGCTTCCTCGGTCTCGCCGCGGGTCTCTTCGTTGGCCTCTTCGTAGCGCTGAGTGCTCATCAGCTGTACGACCTCCGCTGGTCGGGTGCCGGGATCTGGGCGCCCTTGTACTCGACGGGGATGCCGCCGAGCGGGTAGTCCTTGCGCTGTGGATGGCCCAGCCAGTCGTCCGGCATCATGATCCGGGTGAGCGCCGGGTGGCCGTCGAAGACCAAGCCGAAGAAGTCGTAGACCTCGCGCTCGTGCCAGTCGTTGGTCGGGTAGACGCTCACCACGGAGGGGATCCGCGGGTCGGCGTCCGGCGCGGTGACCTCCAGCCGGATCAGCCGACCGTGGGTGATCGAGCGCAGGTGGTAGACCGCGTGCAGCTCGCGGCCCTTGTCGCCCGGGTAGTGCACGCCACTGACGCCCAGGCACAGTTCGAAGCGCAGCGCTGGGTCGTCGCGCAGGATGCGGACGGTCCTCAACAGGTGGTCCCGGTCGATGTGGAAGGTGAGCTCGCCGCGGTCGACCACGGTCTTCTCGATCACCTCGGCCGGGTCCAGGCCCTGTTCCTCCAGGGCCCCCTCCAGCTCGTCGGCGACCTCGTCGAAAGCGCCGTATCCTGCGGCTCCGCCGCGTGGGCCGCCGTACGGGCGTTCGCTCGGGCCGGGCAGCACGATCGGGGCGGCCAGGCCGCCGAAGCCCGAGGTGTCGCCGCTGCCGTGGGCGCCGAACATGCCCTGGCGGCGGCCGACCACCTCGACCGGGAGCTCGCGGACCGGCTGCTCGCGGCGGGTCTCGGGTACCTGTTCGCTCATCGCAGCTGCCCCCGCATCTCGCTGATCGGGGTGGCCTTGAGGGCGAGGGCCTCACCGAGTTCCTCGGCGCGGCGCCGGTTAACGCCCAGCGGCTCGTGCTGGATCTTGTCGTGCAGCTTCAGGATGGCGTCCATCAGCATCTCCGGGCGGGGCGGGCAGCCGGGCAGGTAGATGTCCACCGGGACGATGTGGTCGACGCCCTGGACGATCGCGTAGTTGTTGAACATCCCGCCGGAGGAGGCGCAGACACCCATCGAGATGACCCACTTGGGGTTGGCCATCTGGTCGTACACCTGGCGCAGCACCGGGGCCATCTTCTGACTCACCCGGCCCGCGACGATCATCAGATCGGCCTGCCGGGGGGAGCCTCGGAAAACCTCCATGCCGAACCGGGCCAGGTCGTAGCGGCCGGCGCCGGTGGTCATCATCTCGATCGCGCAGCAGGCCAGACCGAAGGTGGCCGGGAAGAGTGACGCCTTGCGCACCCAGCCAGCGGCCGTCTCCACGGTCGTGAGCAGAAAGCCGCTCGGCAGCTTCTCCTCGATTCCCATCAGATCCCTCTCAATGCCCTCAAGTCCGCTGGTACGTCGACCGGTTCCGGCTTGTCCGCTCGTTCACAAGCGGTCGCGCGCCGGCCGACGGGTGGGGCTGCCGCCCCGCGCTCAGTCCCACTCCAGGCCGCCGCGGCGCCACACGTAGGCGTACGCGACGAAGACGGTGGCGATGAACAGCAGCATCTCGACCAACCCGAAGATCCCCAGGGCGTCGAAGGTCACCGCCCAGGGGTAGAGGAAGACGATCTCGATGTCGAAGACGATGAAGAGCATCGCCGTCAGGTAGTACTTGATCGGGAACCGACCGCCGCCCACGGGCTGCGGGGTCGGCTCGATGCCGCACTCGTACGCCTCCAACTTGGCCCGGTTGTAGCGCTTGGGGCCGGTGAGTGAGGCCATCACGACGGAGCCGACCGCGAACGCCGCCGCGATGGCACCGAGTACGAGGATCGGCGCGTAGGCATTCATAGCCCCCGCTCCCTCCGTCCAGTCGTCCTTGACTGCAGATCGGAACCGGCAGGTCACGCTGAGGTGAACCCGCGCCCCAGTTCCCGAGATCCACCTCATGTGAGGCAGTTCACAAAGCCTGGAGTGAGCGCATCCTATGCCCGTCGGCTTGTGATCTGCGACACGCAGTTCACCGTCATCTTTGTGATCTACGACACCATGTGAATGATGGCGAATGTGAACATGCCCAGAATTGTCAACACAAAGGAGTCAAATGATCACAACCAGTCGCATTTACCTTTGAAGTGGCTGGTCAGCGGCACGTTCCTATATCAACTATGCGTCGCGCTGGGCAAATTTCTAGGCGTCATGTTGACGTGTTATAGCGGCTCACTCGCAGGGGTGGCGGGGGCTTGAACGCCTGCTTGACCCTTCGTTCACAAGCGCGCGAGGTTGTCGTCGGGGGGGGTTCCTCTCCCCTCCCCGCCCGCCCCGCTTCCTTCGCCCCCCGCCGTCCACCGCCCGCGGCCTGCTGCGCGCATCCCCGCTGCCCGCTGCCCCGCATGCCCGCCGGCCGCTGCCTGCTGCCTGCTGCCCGCGGGCATGTCGGGGAACGGGGCCGGGGCCGCTCACGCGCGGCCGCCGCCCCGGGGTTGCCCCTCCTCGCCCTTGCGAGCCGGGCGCCGGTTACCGGTTGCCAGCCGCCTGCTCCCACACCCAGGCCGCGATGCCCACCCGGTTACGGGCGCCGAGCTTGCGCTGGATGCTGGCGAGGTGGTTCTTCACCGTCCCCGGCGAGATGAACAGCCCCGCACCGATCTCGGCGTTGGTCGCCCCGTTCGCCACCTGCTCGGCGATCTCCCTTTCCCGCGCGGTCAGTTCCTCCACCGGCCCGGCTATCAGCGGCCCCGCCGTCGCCGCACTGGTCCCCGCCCCGGAGGCCACCCCGGGCTTCGGCTCCGCTCCCGGAAGGGCCATGTGCCGCAGGAGCCGTACGGTGACCTGCGGGCTGATCAACGCGTCCCCGGCCATCGCCGCCCGGATCGCCTCGATCAGCAGCACCGGCCCTGAGCGCTTCAGCAGGAACCCCGCCGCACCGTGCCGCAACGCCGTATGCACGTACTCGTCCAGGTCGAAGGTGGTCACCACGATCACCTTGCACTGGCCGGCCAACTGCCGGGTGACCTCCAAACCGTCGAGCTTCGGCATCCGGATGTCCGCGAGCACCACGTCCGGCTGCAGCCTCTGCGCTTCCTCCACCGCCACGGCGCCGTCCGCCGCCTCGGCCACCACCGTCATGTCCGGTTGGACGTCCAGAATCATCCGGAACGCACTGCGGACGTCCGCCTGGTCGTCCGCGATCAGGATCCGAACCGGCCCCGTACCGCTGCTCATCCCTGCACCTCCCCCGTACCGACCCTCGTCGGCCTCTGCGATCGTGCCGGCCCGGATCGTTCCGGCCCGCCGGCGGCCGCGTCCAGCGGCAGCACCGCCGTCACCCTCCAACCCTCCCGCTCGTACGGGCCGGCTTCCAGTGAGCCGCCGAGGGCCTCCACCCGGGCCGCCAGTCCCGGGAGGCCGCTCCCGCCACCCCGACGCGGACGCCCGCCCGGAGCCGGCACCCCGCCGTCGTCGGTCACGGTCAGCTCCAGCCGTCCGCTGCTGCGGCGAGCGCGGACCTCGACCGTCCGCGCGGCCGGGGCGTGCCGGCGGACATTGGTCAGGGACTCGACCGCGATCCGATGGACGGTGCCCTCCACCTCGCGCGGTACCGGCCCCTCCGGCAGCTCCAACCGGACCTCGGCGCCCCCCGCAGCGGTGAACTGCTCGGCCACCCGGGCCAGTTCGGCGAGACCGGGCTGCGGACTGCGGCCGCCAGCCTCCTCGCTGCGCAGCAGCTGTACGGTCCGGTCCAGCGAGGCCAGGGCCCGCTGCCCGGCCTGCTCTATCCGCTCGAACATCTCGGCCGCCCGCGCCGGGTCGATGGAGGCCAGGTACGCCCCCGCCTGGGCCTGGGCAACCATGCCGCTGACGTCGTGCGCCACGAAGTCGTGCAGATCGTGGGCCAGTTCGAGCCGCTGCGCCCGCCTGGCCTCGGCCACCGCACGGGCCCGGCTCTCGTCCAGGCCCCGCAGGTAGAGCCCGATCAGCACCGTCGGCAGGGACAGCATCGATCCGAACCCGAAGAGCGTGAGCGCGTCGACCGGCCCGTCGAACCGGGACGGCCAGAGCGCGACCGCTCCGCACGCCGTCCAGGCGGCCGCCGCGCTCCGCGGGCCGTTCTCGGCGCGCAGGCTGAGGGCCACCGCCAGCAGCAGGGCGGCCAGTTCGGCCAGACCGACCAGCCCGGCCCAGCGGTCCGCCTCCGACCAGTGGCCGGTGAAGCAGACGGCGACCGAGACCGCCACCGACACCGCGCCCAGCGCGGTGGTCACCGCCGCCGATCCGAGCCGCCCGCGGAGCCGCCAGGCCGGCGGCAGCAGGGCCGGGACAACCAGGGACAGGATCTGAGTCATCGTCACCGCCTCTCTTCGACTCTTCGACTGCCGTCACATTACGACGCGTCCCAGCGGGCGCGCCTGTGCCGATCGGCATATTTCACAGGCGGGTTGAGCAGCGGGAACAGCCCGATCGGCACTGCCGCGGCCCCCTGGCGGACCTCCAGTCTTGAGTCATCGCACCGGCCGAGGGGCCGGGCCGGAGGGGAGCCCGCCATGTCCAAGCTCGTGATCAACGCCCGCACCACCGCCCGCCGTCCCCATGCGTCCGGGACGGCCGGCGCGGTCGCCCCGGACGTCCCGCCCGCGCCGCGCTGGGCCCAGCTGGCCGCCAAGGCCGCCGCCTTGAGCACCGTTCCCTCGGGGGTGTGGCGGATCGTCTTCGGCTTCGGCGTCCCGGTCGGCTTCACCGGCGCGACGGCCGCGGCGTACGGCGAGCACCAGCCGGGTTGGGGCACCGTCTACTGCGTGGTGCTCAGCGCCCTGACCGAGGCGCTGGCCTTCCTGACCGTCGGCCTGGTCCGACCTTGGGGCCAGGTGGCGCCCCGCTGGATCCCACTGATCGGAGGCCGGAGGGTGCGCCCGTTGGCCGCTGTCATCCCGGCCCTGATCGGCTCGGCCATCCTGACCAAGATGGGAATGCTCTCCCTGTTCGGCGGCTGGGCCCGCAACCTGGCCGAGCCGGATTCGCCGCGCGGATTCGCGGCCCTGGTGATGACCCTCGCCTACCTGCCCCTGGTCATCTGGGGCCCGCTGCTCGGCGCGGTCACCATCGACTACGCCCGCCGGACCTTGTGGCGGCGCCGGTGACCACAACGACGGATCACGCCGAGGCCGGCTCCCGCCGCTGTTCCCCGCCCCCCGTATCCGCCCCCGCGTCCGCCCCGGCACCTGTCCCGCCCTCGCCCCCGGCCGGGCGCGGCACGGGGGCGGTGCGGCGGCCCCACTCGGTCGCGACCAGCACCAGGGCTCCGCCGAGCAGGGCGAGCGGGCCCATCCGGTTCCCGGCAACGGTGATGCCGAACACGGCGGCCCATAGCGGTTCGGTACCGAGCAGCAGGCTCACCCGGGAGGGCGAGGTGGCCCGCACGGCCCACATCTGGACGAAGAAGGCGAACAGCGTGCAGAACAAGGACAGATGCAGCAGCCAGGCCCACTGGCCGGCCCCGTACGAGCGGGCGACGGTCCACGGCGCCGGCCCCGCGGACAGCGCGACGACAGCGAACACTCCGGTGGCCACGGCGAGTTGGACCCAGGTCACGGCGAGCATGTCGGTGTCGCGGACGGCCCGGGTGCGGGCCGTCGCGAGGACGTACGCCGAGCGGACGAAGGCCGCCCCCAGCACCAGCAGGTCGCCGACCGAGGGAGCGCGCAGCCCGCCGTCGCCGGTGAGCAGGGCGACGCCGAGAACGGCCAGCGCGGCGGCCGCCAGGAAGGCCCGCGGTGGCGCGGTCCGGCCGAGGGCGCTCTCACCGAGCGGGGTGAGCACCATCGCGAGGCTGATGATCAGCCCGGCGTTGGTCGCGGAGGTGTGCACGGCACCAAAGGTCTCCAGCAGGAAGATCCCGCTGAGCACCAGCCCCAGTGCGGCCCCGCCGAGCCACTCCGCCCGACTCAGCCTCCGCAGGGCCCGCCAGGCGACCGCCCCGAGCAGCGGCAGCACCGACCCGAAGCGCAGCACGAGCATCGCCACGACCGTCCCAGGCTCGGCGACCCGCTGGACGGCGAGGAAGCTCGACCCCCACACCACCGCCACGAGCAGCACCGGAAGATCACGAAGGACCGGCGAGGGCGAGTCCTTGGACAGGGAGGTAGGCATGACGAAGATCCCTCCGAACGAGCGGAACCGGCGGGCGCGAGTACCGTACGGCGTCGGACGGACCCAGGGGCCGGGCGGAAGGCCCGGAGGTGGACGAGCCACAGCGTGGAGCGGGGGAGCGCCATCCTCGCGCACCGGACCGTCGGCGATCAATGCCGTTCCGGACACCGGATGGTCGGCTTGGCTGGTCCGGTCAGCCGTCGAGCAGCCCGTTCGCCGCGGCGATCGCTTCGATCTCGGCCGGATTTCCGGACATGATGACGCGGACGTGCTCGGTGACGAGCTCAACCGGCCAGTCCCACCAGGCGGCGCGAAGCAGTCGCTCGATGTCGGCGTCCTGGAAGCGCCGCCGGATCGGACGGGCGGGGTTACCGCCGACGATCGTGTAGGGCTCGACGTCGGCGGTGACCATCGCACCGGCCGCGACGATCGCGCCGTCTCCGATCCGGACCCCGGGCAGGACGGTGGCCCCGAAGCCGAACCAGACGTCGTTGCCGATCACGGTGTCGCCCCGACTGGGCAGGCCGGTGACGATGTCGAGGGTCCGCTCGGTCCAACTGCCGCCGAACATCGTGAAGGGGAAGGTGGAGACGCCGATGGTCGGGTGGGCGGCACCGGCCATCAGGAAGCGGGTCCCGGTGGCGACCGCGCAGTACTTGCCGATCACCAGCCGCTCGGGGCCGTACGCGTAGAGGACGTTGCGCTCCTCGAAGCAGGTGGCGCCGTCGGGGTCGTCGAAGTAGGTGTAGTCACCGACCTCGATCCGCGGGTCGGTGACGAGCGGCCGCAGCAGGACGACCCGGTCGTGGCCGGCGAGCGGGTGAAGCACAGTGGGGTCGGGAATGGCGGTGACGGTCACACGAGCTCCTCTCGTAATGCGACTCATGTCGCATTACGATGAGCATGGCACGACCGCCACCCCACAGCAAGCCTTAATGCGACTGGAGTCGACTTTGACCGGAGCCGCCCACCTCGAGCAGCCGCCCCACACCCCCACCCCGCGCCCCGGCGGCCGCAGCGCCCGGGTCCGGGCGGACGTGGTCGCGGCCACGCTCGCCGAGGTCACCGAGAAGGGGTACGACGGGCTGACCGTCGAGGCGGTCGCCACCCGCTCCGGCGTCCACAAGGCGACCCTCTACCGCCGCTGGGGCGGGGTGGACGGCCTGGTCGCGGAGGCCCTGACCGCCTCGGCCGACCAGCCCTGGCCGCTGCCCGACACCGGGGACCTCCGGGAGGACCTCCGCCGGATCACCCGGGAGGTGTTCGACGTCTTCACCGACCCCGAACTCGGCCCCACTCCCACCGCGTTGATCTCCGCAGCCCAGCGCTCCGACGTCGGCGCCGCCGCCCTGCGCGCCTTCTTCGCGGCCCGCCACCGCCAGGCCGCCGAGGTGGCCGAACGGGCCGCCGCCCGGGGCGAGTTGCCCGCCAGGACGGACGGTGCCGAGGTGGTCCGGGCGGCCACCGCCCCGCTCTACTACCGGCTGTTCGTCACCGGCGAGCCACTGGACGCCCGCACCGCCGAACGGGCCGCCGACGCCGCCGCCCTGGCCGCCCGCGCCGGGTTGTTCACCACCACCCCGGCCGACCCGGAAGGCAACTGACGCACAATCGGCACATCGCGTCCGAACCGGCCCCGCCCGTCCCGCCCCCTACCGGAGACCCACCCCGCCGTGGATGATGCCTCCATGACAAGCATGCCGTCCACCACCCCACGGAAGGCCCGTCACGTGAAGCGCAAGCACTGGGCGCTGGTCGCCGCCGCCACCGTCCTCCCGCTCGCGGCGAGCACCGGCACCGCCGTCGCCGCTCCCGCGGACGCCACCCCCGCCCCGGGCGCGACCTGCACCTACACACCCGCCGTGCCGGCCGACAACTTCAAGGGCATCCCGGTCTTCGACGCCAAGAAGGCGTCCCAGCCCTACCACGCGACGCTGCGGACCAGCCAGGGCCCCATCACCTTCGAGGCGCTGACCGACAAGGCACCCTGCACCACCTTCTCGTTCCGCTTCCTCGCCGAGCACGACTACTTCGACCGCACCCACTGCCACCGCCTCACCACCCAGCGGATCTACGTCCTGCAGTGCGGCGACCCGACCGGCACCGGCAGCGGCGGCCCCGGCTACTCCTTCCCGGACGAGAACCTCAGTGGCGCCACCTACCCGGCCGGCACCGTGGCCATGGCCAACGCCGGCCCGAACACCAACGGCAGCCAGTTCTTCTTCGTCTGGAAGGACACCAAGCTCTCCCCCGCCTACACCCCGTTCGGCCGGATCACCTCGGGTCTGGACGTCCTGCAGAAGATCGCCGCCGCCGGCGAGGACGACCAGAACAACCCGGGCGACGGCTTCCCCAACGTCCCGGTGAACATCCGCCATGTGAAGATCAGCAAGCGCTGAGCCCGGCGTCGCACCGCTCCCGTACGGTGGCAGTACCGACCACACCGCAGGGGAGCAGCGCCGCATGGACAGCCGGATCTGGGAGAGCGTCGACCACCTGGTCGCGTGGCTGGACGAGCACAGCACGCAGTCGCCGCAGGAGGAACGCCTGCTGCGGCTGCTCAAGCTCTCCGAGGAGGTCGGCGAGGTCGGCGCGGCGGTGATCGGCGCCACCGGCCAGAACCCGCGCAAGGGCGTCACCCACACCTGGGAGGACGTCCAGCACGAGCTCTGCGACGTCGTCTTCAGCGCCCTGGTCGCCCTGCGGACGCTCACCCCGGACGCGGCCCGGGTGTTCGCCGAGCGCCTCGCCTACGTCGAGCAGCGCTCCGCCGCCTCCCGCGACACCCTGGGGGCGGGGGACGCTGCGGCGGCGGGGGTTGCAGAGGCAACGGCACCGGACCCTCGCCAAGCACAGGACGCGCGCTAGGCGCCGAACCCGCGCTAGCTGCAGAGGCAACGGCACCGGACCCGCGTCAGGCGTTGGGCGCGACCCGGGTCAGGCCGTTGATCACGCGGTCCATCGCGTCGCCGCCCTGCGGGTCGGTGAGGTTGGCGAGCAGCTTGAGGGTGAAGCGCATCAGCAGCGGCCGGGGCAGCCCGTGCTGGGCGGCCAGCTGCATCACCTTGGGGTTGCCGATGAGCTTCACGAAGGCGCGGCCCAGCGTGTAGTAACCGCCGTACACGTCCTTGAGGATGCGCGGGTAGGCCTGCAGGGCCCGCTCCCGGCCGCCGACGGTGACCCGGGCCAGGGCCTGGGTGATGACCCCTGCGGCGATCTGACCGGATTCCATCGCGTAGGCGATGCCCTCGCCGTTGAACGGGTTGACCATGCCGCCCGCGTCACCGACCAGCAGCAGGGCACGGGTGTAGTGCGGCTGCCGGTTGAAGGCCATCGGCAGCGCGGCGCCGCGGATCGGGTCGGTCATGTTCTCGGGGGTGTAGCCCCACTCCTCCGGCATGCTCGCGCACCAGGCCTTGAGCACCTCGCGCCAGTCCAGCTCGCCGAACGCGGAGGAGGAGTTGAGGATGCCGAGGCCGACGTTGGATGTGCCGTCGCCCATGCCGAAGACCCAGCCGTAGCCGGGCAGCAGCTTGCGCTGGCCGCCGCGGGTGTCCCACAGCTCCAGCCAGGACTCCAGGTAGTCGTCGTTGTGGCGCGGCGAGTTGAAGTAGGTGCGGTAGGCGACGCCCATCGGGCGGTCCTCGCGCCGGTGCAGGCCCATGGCCAGCGAGAGCCGGGTGGAGTTGCCGTCGGCCGCGACCACCAGCGGGGCGCGGAAGGTGACCGGCCGCTTCTCGTCGCCGAGCTTGGCGGTGACGCCGACGATGCGGCCGGTGCGGTCGTCCAGGACCGGCCCGCTGACGTTGCAGCGTTCGTAGAGCCGGGCGCCGGCCTTCTCGGCCTGACGGGCCAGCAGCTCGTCGAAGTCGGCGCGCTTGCGGACCAGGCCGTAGTCCGGGAACGAGGACAGCTCGGGCCAGTCCAGCTCCAGCCGGACGCCGCCGCCGATGATGCGCAGGCCCTTGTTGTGCAGCCAGCCGTTCTCGGTGGAGACGTCGATGCCCATGTCCACCAGCTGCTTGGTGGCGCGCGGGGTCAGGCCGTCGCCGCAGACCTTCTCGCGCGGGAAGGCGGTCTTCTCCAGCAGCAGCACGTCCAGCCCGGCCTGGGCCAGGTAGTACGCGGTGGTGGAGCCGGCCGGGCCCGCGCCGACCACGATGACGTCGGCGGTGCTCTCGACCGTGCTGTCCGGCTTCGTCAGATCGGCTGCGGTCTCGGACACGTGGACACACTCCTGGAGCTGCGGCGGGGGGAACGGCGGCTTTTGTCTCCGGCAGTCTAGTTCCGCTCACACCGCCGGAGACCCCTGCGCCCTGCCGCACCCGCTACGAGAGCTTGTAGCCCCGGTGCAGCGCCACGACCCCGCCGGTGAGGTTGCGCCAGGCCACCTTCGACCAGCCGCTCTCCTGCAGCTTCGCGGCCAGTGCGGGCTGGTCCGGCCAGCCCCGGATGGACTCGGCGAGGTAGACGTACGCGTCCGGGTTGCTGCTGACGGCGGTCGCCACCGGCGGCAGCGCACGCATCAGGTACTCGGTGTAGACCGTACGGAACGGCGTCCAGGTCGGCGTGGAGAACTCGCAGATCACCAGCTTGCCGCCGGGCTTGGTGACCCGGTGCATCTCGCGCAGCGCCGCCACGGTCTCCTGGACGTTGCGCAGCGCGAAGGAGATCGTCACCGAGTCGAAGGTGTCGTCCGCGAACGGCAGCCGGGTGGCGTCGCCGGCGGTGAGCGGCAGCTCGGGGTGGCGGCGCTTGCCCTCGGCGAGCATGCCGACCGAGAAGTCGCACGGGACGACCTTGGCCCCGGCCTCGGCGAAGGGCAGCGAGGAGGTGCCGGTGCCGGCCCCGAGGTCGAGCACGAGGTCCCCCGGTCCGGCGGCCACCGCCTCGGCCACCGCCCGGCGCCAGGCGCGGGCCTGGCCGAGGGAGATCACGTCGTTGGTGAGGTCGTACTTGGCCGCGACGTCGTCGAACATGGCGGCGACTTCGTGCGGCTGCTTGTCCAGAGAGGCTCGGGTCACGAGCCCATTCTTCACCCTGGAACGGACCCGCCGACCAACGGGGCACACCGGGCGCCGTCCAGCGGCGTCAGTGTGACCCGCGCCGCCCGCCCGCGCGCCGCCGGCGCCGGGAGCGCTTGCCGTGGGTAATCGCGGGCATCCCCTCGGCCAGCGCCTCGGTGGCCAGCGCGAGGTTGGCGGCGAGCTTTCCCTGCCCTGCGCGGACCGCGACGGCCCGCCGGTGCCGCCGGATGCGCAGCACGCAGATCGCGAAGAGCACCACGGCCACCGGCACGCTGAACCGGGCCAGCCCCACGCCGACCGGCTGGGGGTAGGTGTCGCCACAGATCCGCACCGCGCCCGGGTCGTCGGCCGCGTGCTCCAGGCAGACCGGGTCACCGAGCTTGGTGCCGTCGGCCAGCGGCAGCGCGGCAGCGGTGTGCGGCTGGCCGCTCACCTTGTAGCTGACGGCGCTGTACGTGCCGCCGCCGGTCGGCAGCTGGGTGACGACGCCCTCGACTCTCACCGGGTGGGCCCCGATCCGGTCGGCCTGGTCGGCCTGGCGCCAACCGAGCAGGCACATGCCGACGGCCAGCACGGCGCTGAGCACGGCGGCGAGGTACCAACCACGGCCCAACCGCGGGGTGCGCGGTGGGGGGACGGTCGCGGTTCGCATGGTTCCTGTCCTGGCTTGCCTCCGGGGCCTTGGGACACGGCCCCGCCACCCGCGGGCACGGGCGGTGGTGTGGTGAGGGTACGGAGTGAGCTGTCCGGGATCGTATCCGCTGGCGGGCCCTCAGGTCACGGTGAAGGGGCAATCACCCCCCGGGGTGGGCATGGGAGTTCGGGTGCATACGAAGGAAGTCCCGTGCGCCGCAAGGCAATCCGGCCACTGACGAGTACGTCACACCGGCCCGCATCCGCCGAGGGCGTCAGCGCCGCCGGTACACCAACCGCCCGCCCAGCACGGTCGCCAGACATCCGCCCGGCAGCAGCCCGGAGTTCCCCTCGGTTTCAACCGCGAACACCGCGAAGTCCGCCCGCCCCCCGGCCGCCACCCTCCCGTGCGCGGCCCGCGCGAGCGGCACCACCGCCCGCGGGTCCAGCGGCCCCGCCTCGGGCTCCGCCGGCCCCGGCAGCGCGACAAGCCCCGAACGCGCCACCGCCGTCCGCACCGAGGCCCGCTGGAAGGGCCCGGCCACCGCCGTCACCCCGAAGCCGAGCATCCGCTGCAGCCCGCGCCGGGCACTCGCCCCGCACCGGGTCTCGTCGGCGCAGCCCACCAGTTCGTCCACGAGCGGCTCGACGCCGATCCCCTCCCGCGGATCCGGGTGGTAGTCCCGCTCCAACGCCCGTTGCCCGTACGGGTTGCGCAGCCCGGGCGTGAGCACGGCCGCGCCCCAGTCCCGGACCCGGGCCGCCGGGTGCGCCGCCGCCAGTTCCGGGTACGGCCCGACGGCCTCGACCCGCTCGCCGCGCACCACCACCGCCCCGTCGGCGAAGGACGGGGCGGTGGGATCGGCCGGATCGGGCAGCACGAGGGCCGCCCGGTGCAGGGTCAGCACCGGTGCGGACTCAGTTGTCCAGGATCTTCAGCTCGGGGTGCGCGGTGCCGCCCTCGATCGCCGTGGAGGCGATGTGCGAGGCGACCCGCGGGTCGACCGGGTCGTTCGCCGGGTCGTCCAGCACCCGCAGGTGCTCGTACGTGGTCGAGCGCTGCGCCGGGACGCGGTCGGCGGCCCGGATCAGGTGGATCAGCTCGGTGAGGTTGGAGCGGTGCCTGGCACCGGCCGCCGAGACGACGTTCTCCTCCAGCATGACCGAGCCGAGGTCGTCCGCACCGTAGTGCAGTGACAGCTGGCCCGCCTCCTTGCCGGTGGTGAGCCAGGAGCCCTGGATGTGGGCGACGTTGTCGAGGAACAGGCGGGCGATCGCGATCATCCGCAGGTACTCGAAGACGGTGGCCTGGGTCGAGCCCTTCAGGTGGTTGTTCTGCGGCTGGTAGGTGTACGGGATGAAGGCCCGGAAACCGCCGGTGCGGTCCTGCACGTCGCGGATCATCCGCAGGTGCTCGATCCGCTCGGCGTTGGTCTCGCCGGTACCCATCAGCATGGTGGAGGTGGACTCCACGCCGAGGCCGTGGGAGATCTCCATGATCTCCAGCCAGCGCTCGCCCGACTCCTTCAGCGGGGCGATCGCCTTGCGCGGCCGCTCCGGCAGCAGCTCGGCGCCGGCGCCGGCGAAGGAGTCCAGGCCGGCCCTGTGGATCCGGGTGATGGCCTCCTCGACGGAGACGCCCGAGATCCGGGACATGTGCTCGACCTCGGAGGCGCCCAGCGAGTGGATCACCAGCTGCGGGAACTCGGCCTTGATCGCCGAGAACGCGCGCTCGTAGTACTCCACGCCGTAGTCCGGGTGGTGGCCGCCCTGGAACATGATCTGGGTGCCGCCCAGCTCGACCGTCTCGGCACAGCGGCGCAGGATCTCGTCGAGCTCGCGGGACCAGCCCTTGTCGCTCTTCGGCGGCACGTAGAAGGCGCAGAACTTGCACGCCGTCACGCAGACGTTGGTGTAGTTGATGTTGCGCTCGATGATGTACGTCGCGATGTGCTCGGTACCGGCGTAGCGACGGCGGCGCACGGCGTCGGCAGCGGAGCCGAGCGCGTGCAGCGGCGCCGAGCGGTAGAGCTCCAGCGCCTCGTCCGGAGTGATCCGTCCGCCGGCGGCGGCCCGGTCGAGCACGGCCTGCAGGTCGGTGCTGGACGCATCGAGGGTGGTCGCTGCGAGCTCGGTCACCTGGCGGCCTTCTCTCTCTCAAGTGCTACTCGGGTACGGCCGAACCAGCCTACGCCAGGCCTTTCGGGCGCCCTCAGCCCGCCGCCCCGTTCACCTTGTGCATCGTCCCGACCGGGTTCCCGGCCGCCGGATCGGCGGAGCTGAACTTGATCGTTCCGTCGGCCTGCAGGGTGAGCGTCTCCGCGAAGGCACCGCCGGTACAGGCGCCGGGGATCGAGGAGTGCACCAGCCGGGACTGGAACACCAGCTTGGTGTCGGACACCGACTTGAGCGTCCAGGCGCCCTCGCAGCTGATCGAGATCAGGCCGGAGAGGCCGTTGCGGCTGGTGGTGCTCTCCTGCCCGATCGCGGCCGGGCGGACGGTGAGCGTGGTGGTGCCGCCGGGCAGGCCCTTGTCGGTGACCATGTCTCCGCTCCAGGTGCCCAGGAACGCGGCCGGCACCGCGTTCGGCCCGCCCGTCGCGGGCGCCGAGGGCGGCGCGGAGGCGGAGGCGGAGGCAGACGCCGACGGGGTGTCCGTGCCGCCCGGCACGAAGGCTCCGGGCGAGGCGATGGCGTCACTCGGGTCGACGGACGGAACCGCTGCCGGCCGTACCGCCGGCACCACCGGATCGTCGCGGTGCAGCCGCTCGTACAGCCCGTACCCCACGCCCCCGAGCACCGCAGCCGTCAGCACCGCCACCGCCGCGAGCCCCGCCCGCCGCCGCCACCACGGCTTGGCGGGCGTCATGGCCTGCCCGAACCCCCCTGGCGGGTGGTAGCACGGGGGCGTGGTCGGAGTCGGCACCGCCTCGGCCCCGTCCTCGCCCTCCGTCTCAGCAGCCGCCTCCGCCTCCCCCAGCTCTCCCGGTTCCTCCGGCTCCCCCTCCAGGTTCAGCAGCTCCACCGCGCTGCGCCCCACCCCCGCCGCCAGCGCGGGCGGCAGGAAGCCCCACAGCCGGGCGGTTCCCAGGCCGTCCGGGTCCAACCGGGCCGCCAGCTGCTGCGGGGTGGGCCGGGCGGCCGGATCCTTGGCCAGGCAGTCGAGGACGATCGCCCGCAGCGGCTCGGCCAGCCCGGAGACGTCCGGCTCCTCGTGCAGCACCCGGTAGAGCAGGACGGCCGCGCTGACCCCCTCGCCGAAGGGATGTACGCCGGTGGCGGCGAAGGCCAGCACGGCGCCGAGGGAGAAGACGTCCCCGGCCGGTCCGACCGGCTGCCCGTTCGCCTGTTCGGGCGCCATGAAGCCCGGCGAGCCGACCACATAGCCCGAACGAGTGAAACCGCTGGTCGCGTCCAGCGCCCGGGCGATCCCGAAGTCGATCAGCCGCGGCCCGTCCAGGGTCAGCAGCACATTGGACGGCTTGACGTCGCGGTGCACCAGGCCGAGCCCGTGCACATGGGTGAGCGCCTCGGCGAGCCCGACCCCGAGCGCGCGGACGGCCGTCTCGGGCAGCGGCCCGTACTCCTGGACGGCGACGGTGAGCGCGGGGCCCGCCACGTAGCCGGTGGCGACCCAGGGCTGCCCGCCCTCGGTGTCGGCGTCCAGCACGGGCGCCGTCCAGCTGCCGCCGACCCGCCGGGCGGCCGCCACCTCCTGCCGGAACCGGGCGCGGAACTCGGCGTCGTCCGCCAGCTCCGGGCGCACCACCTTGACGGCGACGGTGCGCCCGCCGGCCGTCCGGCCGAGGTAGACCCGGCCCATCCCACCCGAACCGAGCCGCCGCAGCAGCCGGTAGGCGCCCACCTGGCGCGGGTCGTCCGACCCCAGTGCCCGCATGCCCCGCACGCTCCCCTCGCACTCGCACGCGCGGCCCCCGGGCGGGTGCCCGGCCGCGTACGCCGCTTCCGGGGCGCCTCCCGCGGGGCCACCCGCCGGACGCGCCTCGGGAGCAGACCGTACCGGGCCGGGCCGACTCCCGGGGCCCTGGGCCTACTGACCGGCGGGCAGCGCCACCGGCTCCAGCAGCCGCACCGCCACGTCCGACGCGAACCCGCTGTCGTGCGCGACCCGCCGGGCGAACTCGGCGACCCCGGCCAGCTGCCGCTCGCCGAGCGAGAAGTCCAGCGCCTCACTGAAGTACCGCTCCAGCACGTCCGGCTCGAAGGCCTCCCAGCGGGCGGCCTGCTCCGCGGCCTTGGCGGCCTCCACCAGCGACAGGTCGCGGGACTCCAGGAAGGCCCGGTGGACGGCCGCGGTCAGCTCGGGGCGGCGCTCGGCGAACTCCCGGCGCACGGCCCAGACCGCGAAGACGAAAGGCAGACCGGTCCACTCCTTCCACATCGCGCCCAGGTCGTGGACGGTCAGCCCGAGGTCGGCGGCCTGCCCGAGGTAGGCGCGCAGCGCCGGGTCGCCGATCAGGACGGCGGCGTCGGCCTCGGCCAGCATCGCGCTGAGGTCCGGCGGGCAGCTGAAGTAGTCGGGGCGCACGCCCTCGCGCTCCTCCAGGAGCAGCCGGGCCAGCCGGACCGAGGTGCGGCTGGTGGAGCCGAGGGCGACCCGGCGGCCGTCGAGGTCGGCGAGCGGCACCTTGCTCACGATCAGGCAGGACATCACCGGGCCGTCGCTGCCGACCGCGATGTCGGGCAGGACCAGCAGGTCGTCGGCGTTGCGCAGGTACTCCACGCAGGTGATCGGCCCGATGTCCAGGGAACCGCCGACGAGCTGGTCGCTCAGCTTCTCCGGGGTGTCCTTGGTGAGGTCGAGATCGAGCAGGTTGCCGGTCCTGGCGAGTCCCCAGTAGAGGGGAACGCAGTTCAGGAACTGAATATGGCCGACCCGCGGCCTGACCGGCGTGTTCTCCTGGGGCTCCCGCGTTTGCGCGTCCGCTGCCACTGCGCCGCTCCCTTGCTGTTCGTGCGCCTCCCCGCAGCGTATGCCCGCAGTTCACGAGGGGTCGCACCGGCCACCCGACACGCGCACGCGCGCCCTCAACAGGCCTTCGCACGCCCGCTCCCAGGCCTCACGACACGCGCCGCCCACACCTCAAGCGACCCCTGGTCGTCACAGCGACCGCATGCTAGCGTTGCCCTCAGTTGCAGTTTGATTCCCCTTGCAGTACTTGAAGCCTGCGGAGCATGTAACCGCGGGCTTTTTGTAGTTTTTCAGCAATATCGAAAAACTTCGGACTCGTCCGGAGGCAGGGCGATCAGCGCAGCGGACCGGGTGCCACGCGGTGTGGCCCCCGACACGCATCGCAAGGAGAACGGCATGGCTCAGGGAACCGTCAAGTGGTTCAACGCTGAGAAGGGCTTCGGATTCATCGCCCAGGATGGCGGCGGCCCCGACGTCTTCGTCCACTACTCCGCCATCAACGCGAACGGCTTCCGTTCGCTGGAGGAGAACCAGGCGGTCACCTTCGACGTCACCCAGGGCCCGAAGGGTCCGCAGGCGGAGAACGTCAGCGCTGTCTGACCATCCTCTGATGTTCTGATCGCTCGGGACCCGTGCGGGTCCGCCGACGGCTCCCGACAGCCGTCACCATGAGCACAAGAGCAGCACCCAAGGGGGCCTGCCCATCGCGGCGGGCCCCCTGCCTTTCCCCCGCGGGAAGAGCACGGCGAAGGGGCCGCCCTGCACCAGGTGGTGCGGGGCGGCCCCTTTCGTACCGCTCGGATCAGGCCGCGGCCGGCGCCTTCGCACCGGCCTGCGCCGGGACGGTGACCGGCTCGTCCAGCAGGTCACCCGTCGGGTGGTTGTAGGCCTCGCGGTCGATGATGCCCTCGCGAGCAGCGACGATGATCGGCGTTACAACTTGACCGGCGACGTTCGTCGCCGTGCGCATCATGTCCAGGATCGGGTCGATGGCGAGCAGCAGGCCGACGCCCTCCAGCGGGAGGCCCAGGGTGGAGAGGGTCAGCGTCAGCATGACGATCGCGCCGGTGAGGCCCGCGGTGGCGGCCGAGCCGACCACCGAGACGAAGGCGATCAGGACGTAGTCCTTGATGCCGGGGTCGATGTTGTAGACCTGGGCGACGAAGATCGCGGCGACCGCCGGGTAGACCGCGGCGCAGCCGTCCATCTTGGTGGTGGCGCCGAACGGGACGGCGAAGGAGGCGTACTCGCTGGGGACGCCGAGGCGCTCGGTGACGCGGCGGGTGACCGGCAGGGTGCCGACCGAGGAGCGCGAGACGAAGGCCAGCTGGATCGCGGGCCAGGCTCCCTTGAAGAAGTGCAGCGGGTTGAGGCCGGCGGCGAAGCGCAGCAGCAGCGAGTAGACGACGAACAGGACCAGCGCGCAGCCGACGTAGATGTCCAGGGTCAGCGTGGCGAAGGGCTTGAGGAGGTCCCAGCCGTACTTGGCGACGGACTTGCCGATCAGGCCGAGGGTACCGAGCGGGGACAGTCGGATGACCCACCACAGGGCGGTCTGGGTCAGCTCCAGCACGGACTCGCTGAGCTTGAGGACCGGCTCGGCCTTGGCGCCGAGCTTGATGATCGCGGCGCCGACCACGACCGCCATGAAGACGATCTGCAGCACGTTCACCTTGGCGAAGGCGTCGACGATGTTGGTCGGGAAGATCCCGGTCAGGAAGTCGATCCAGGTGCCCTTGGAGTCGAGCGCCTTGAGGCCCTCGGTCTTCAGGTTGGTGCCCTGGCCGGGGTTGGTCAGCAGGCCCAGGCCCAGGCCGATGGCGACCGCGATCAGCGAGGTGACCATGAACCAGAGCAGGGTGCGGGTGGCCAGCCGGGCCGCGTTGGTGACGTTTCGCAGGTTGGCGACGCTCACCACGATCGCGGTGAACACCAGCGGCGGGACGGCCAGCTTCAGCAGCTGGACGAAGATCTTGCCGATGGTCTCCAGGGTGGTAGCCAGCCAGGAGATGTCGGCGGCACGGGCCAGGTAACCGAGGCCGACGCCGAGCACGAGGCCGGCGACGATCTGCACCCAGAACGGTGTCTTGCGGATGCGGGCGAGCACGGACGGCGACGAGGTCGCCTCGGGCGCTGTGGACATGGGGGTGCGGCTCCGGGGGAGGGCGTTGCTGACGGGGGGTGCGGGGCGGAGGAGGCGGCACGGCAGGGCCGGGCGGGAGGGGTCACGGACCCCGGTCAGGAGCGTGCCGCCGGAATACAGCTCATGGCGCGACAACGGCGCGGGCTGTCCACAGCACCGGTCAGAGCGCACGGGCGGGCGACGCCGGGCAGCGGGCCCGGGCCGTGCATCCGCAGTGCGTCTGAGGTGGTCACGGCCGACACGTTAGCAGTAAAGATTTGAGATGTTCAAAGTAGTTGTTTGAGATCGAGCGAGGCCCCTGCGCGCCACGAGGGTGAGATCCGGACACGAACGAGGCTGATGCCCCATCAGATTTGCCTCCCGATCAGATTGACCGACCGGAAGTTATACGTATAACCTTGCCGACGCCCCCGCCCTCCCCTGCCCGGACGGAGAAGAACACCGATGGGCTACCTCGCCCTGCTTCGCGCCCCGCACGTCACCCGACTCCTGCTCGGCACCCTGCTCGGCCGCATGCCCGCCGGTATGACCGCCCTGGTCATCGCCCTCGCCCTGCGCGACGCCGGAGTCCCGTACAGCCGGATCGGACTGGCCACCGCCGCCTACGCGATCTCCGCCGCCGTCGGCGGACCGGTCCTCGGACGGATCGTGGACCGCACCGGACAGCCCCGCGTCCTGCTCGTCTCCGCCGTGGTGGCCGGCGGCGGGTACGCGCTGCTCGCCGTCGACCCCGGCTCCCCGGCCGCCGCGCCGCTCGGCGCCGCGATCGCCGGTCTCGCCATGCCCCCGCTGGAGCCCTGCCTGCGCTCGCTCTGGCCGGACGTGGTCGAGGAGGAGCACCTCGACACCGCGTACGCCTTCGACTCCGCCTCCCAGCAGATCCTCTACGTCGCCGGACCGCTGGCCGTCGCCGGGATCGCCGGCCTGTTCAGCCCGGTCGCCGCGCTCTGGGTGGCCGCCGGACTCGGGCTGGCCGGCGCGCTGGTCGTGGCCACCGCCGGACCGGCCCGGGCCTGGCGCGCCCCCGCCCGCGAGCAGTCCGCCGGACTGCTCGGACCGCTGCGCTCCCCCGGCCTGGTGCTGCTGCTGATCGGACTGGCCGGCGCCGGCTGGGCCGTCGGGGCCCAGAACGTACTGTTCATCGCCTATGCCGAACGGCACGCCGGCGAACTGCCGGGCGGCGGCGGCACCCTGCTGGCACTGGCCGCCCTCGGCGGCCTGCTCGGCGCGCTGGCCTACGGCATGGTCAACTGGCGGCAGACCACCGCGACCCGCACCTGGGTGATGGCCCTCGCGATGGCCGCCTCCTACCTGCCGCTGGTGACGCTGCCCGGCCCGTACCCGATGGCCGCGCTCGCCTTCCTGTCCGGGATCGTGCTCGCCCCGCTGCTGGCGGCCGCCTTCGTCCTGATCGCCGAACTCGCGCCGACCGGCACGGTCACCGAGGCCTTCGCCTGGCTGGTGACCCTGTTCGCCACCGGCAACTCGCTCGGCTACGCCGTCTCCGGCCACCTCGCCGAGGGCTCCCTCCGCTCGGTGGCCCTCTGCGCGGCCGGCGGCATCGCCCTCGGCGGCCTGCTGCTGTTCGGCGCCCGGGGCTGGTTCCGCACCGCGCCGGTCGCGGCGCCCGCCCAGCCCGTCCCGGTGGGCTGACCCACCCCCACGGACGACTGCGCCCGCCGGGGGTCTGACCGGTGGGCGCGGTCTTTTCACCCACCTACTGCGATCGGCTGTGGCGGCCCCGACGGCCCCGGGCGATCACGGCGAACAGCACAGGCCGAAGGCCGCGGCCGGTCGGGCCGCTCCGGGGCAGGCGTGGGGGTCGCGGGCGGGACGTCCGCATGGCGGAAGCTCACCGTCCGGTGATCTGACCCTGCCCACGGCACGAGAGGGAATGGCCCACATTCACCCGATCGGAACAACGCGAAGGGGGCACTCGACGCCGTGTCAGGAGACGGCGGGCGCCGGGGCGGTCGAGGAGCGCAGCACCAGTGAGGTGGCCAGCGGGGCGACCGGCTCCGCCCGCTCCCCGCGCAGCAGTCCGGCCAGCGCGGCCGCACCCACCCGGCCCAGCTCCTCTCCGGGCAGGTCGACGGTGGTCAGCGGCGGGGCGAGCAGTCCGGCCACCGCGACGTTGTCCATCCCGACCACGGACAGGTCGTCCGGCACCCGCAACCCCCGCTCGACGGCGGCCTGGTAGACCCCGGAGGCGACCACGTCGTCGTCGCAGATCACCGCGCGCGGACGGTCCGCCCGCTCCAGCAGCCGACTCGCCACGCTCCGCGCGGCGGTGTGACCCTCGTTCAGGCTGACACCCAACTCCACGACGTCCAGGCCGAGTTCGCGCACCGCCTGCTCGAAGGCGGCCTGCCGGACCCGGAAGGTGTACGCGGCGTGGGTGGAGCGCAGGCGCCCGATCCGGCGGTGGCCGAGCGCGGCCAGGTGCTCGACGGCCGCGCGCATCCCTCCGGCCACGTCGAGCTCGACGGTCGGGCGCGCCCGGTCGGTGCCGGGGTCGGCGTCGAGGTAGACGGCGGGGGTGTCGGCGGGCAGCTCGCCGAGCTGACTGTCGTCCGGGGAGCAGATCAGCAGGCCGTCGAAGCGGCCGGCGGTGGCGGCCTCGGCGAGGGTGGCGCTGCCCCAGCCGGAGCTGACCACGACCGCCAGGCCGTGCCGGCCGGCCTCGCGGTGAACGCCCTCCAGCACCCGGCCGAAGAACGGGCCCTGCAGGTTGGGAACCGCCAGCATGATCATCCCGCTGCGGCCCAGCCGCAGCTGCCGGCCGGCCGCCTGCGGGCGGTAGCCGAGACTGCGGGCGGCCTCCCGGACCCGCTCCCGGGTGGCCTCGGAGACCCGGCGGCCGGCCTCGGCACCGGAGAAGACCAGTGAAACGGTGGCCTGGGAGACCCCGGCGAGCCGGGCCACGTCCCGCCCGGTGGGCCGGCGCACGGGGGCCGGCCAGGTCCCGGCCTCGCTCCCGGCGGGCCGGTCGGCGTCGGCGGGCCGGTCGGCGGAGGCTCGGGGATCGGCGGGCACGGCGGGCTGCGGTCTCAGGGGTGGGCCGGGGTCAGTTCTGACCGGCGGTGGCCGAGCGGGCGGCGTCGTCCGCCGCGTCCTCCTCGGCGTTCTGCGCGGCGATCCGCTCGGCGGTACGGCTGCGCAGCCCGGCGACCTTGGTGGTGATCTGGGTCGACATCTCGTCGCGCTGCCTGCTCAGCAGCACGTAGCTGAGCGGCGCGGAGGCGATCGCGGCCAGCAGGAACAGGAAGATCACCCCGGCCTCGCCGCTGACCGGGATGATCCCGAAGTGCCCGAGCAGCAGGGCCACCAGCAGGCAGCCCAGGAAGATGCTGACCCGCATGGAGGTGTAGCGGAGCGTGGCGTGCGACTTCTGCGGGCCGTTGCTGCTCACTGGGACACGTCCTTCTGGTTTCGGGCCGGGGCGGGTCTTCCAGTCAAGCATGCCTGACGGCCGGCGCGGGGCAGGGGTCTCCCGTCCCCGGCCGTCGCGCCCATCCGGGGCCGGATCAGCTCAGGTCGATCCACATGGTGATGTCGTCGCGGTCGTCCCCGGGGGCGACCCGGATCGCGGCCGGCACCCGGCCGACCTCGCGGTAGCCGCTGCGGGCGTAGAAGCGCTCCAGGCCCTGGCCGCCCCGCGCGGTCAACCGCAGCGAATCCAGGCCCCACTCCCGAGCGACCCGCTCGGCCTCGGCGAGCAGCTGCGTCCCGTAGCCGAGGCCCTGGAAGTCGGGGTGCACCATGACCCGCTTGAGCATCCGCCAGTGCTCCATCGGCTCGAAGCGCATCGACTCGAAGAACAGCACCCCGACCAGCCGGCCGGTCGCGTCCTCGTGCGCGACCAGCAGCCGGTCGGGGCCGTCCGGGGCGACCCCGGCGAACTGGCGGTCGGCGGTGTCCCACACCTCGTCCTCGGTGACCGGCGCCACGAAACCGACCGCGCCGCCGGCGTTGGTCACGTCCGTCCACAGCCGTACGACGGCGATGCGCAGATCGGGATCGAGCTTCGGGTCCAGGGTGAAGGTGAGCGCCATGACACAGAGCCTAGAACTCCACCCGGACACCCCCGAGTAGAGGCCTCCGGGGTCAGGCCGCTACGAGAGGGCGGGCACCGACCGGTCCGTCGGCCGCCGGGTGCGCAGCGCCAGACAGAGCCCGACCGCGATCGCGCACAGCGCGCCCGCGCCGTACCAGGTGAGGTCGTAGTTCCCGAGCGCGTCGCGGGCCACGCCGGCCAGACCGGCGACGACGGCCGCGCCGATCTGGTGGGCGGCGAGCACCCAGCCGAAGACGATCGGGGCGTCCTCGCCGAAGTGGCGGCGGCACAGTGCGACGGTCGGCGGCACGGTGGCCACCCAGTCCAGACCGTAGAAGATCACGAAGGCGAGGATCGGCGGCTGGAGCGAGCCGGCGAGCAGCTGCGGCAGCAGGAACAGGGACAGGCCGCGCAGCCCGTAGTAGACGGTGAGCAGCAGCCGGGAGTCGACCCGGTCGGTGAGCCAGCCGCTGAACACGGTGCCGACCACGTCGAACAGGCCGATCAGGGCGAGCAGGCCGGCCGCGGTGGTGACCGGCATGCCGTGGTCGTGCGCGGCCGGGATGAAATGGGTGCCGACCAGGCCGGCGGTGGTGGCGCCGCAGATCGCGAAGGAACCGGCCAGCAGCCAGAACGGCCGGGTGCGGGCGGCGCCGCGCAGCACCCGCAGCGAACGGAGCAGGGCGCGGCCGTCGTTGACGGGGGCGGGCGGCGCCTCGGTCGCGCCGTACGGCATCAGGCCGAGGTCGGCGGGCCGCTCGCGCATCAGCAGCAGGACCGGGACGGCGACGGCGCAGGCGGCGAGCGAGACCACGACGACCGCCGCGCGCCAGCCGTGGTGTTCGACCAGCCAGGCGCCGACCGGCAGGAAGACCAGGTTGCCGGCGGCCCCGGCGGCGGTGAGCACCCCGGTGACGAGGCCCTGGCGGGCCTGGAACCAGCGGCCGGTGATGGTGGTGGCGAAGGCGCCGGCCATCGAGCCGCTCCCGAGGCCGACCAGCACGCCCCAGCAGAGCACCAGTTGCCAGGGTTGGCGCATCAGCATGGTGAGGCCGGCGCCGACCGAGATGGTCAGCAGGGCGCAGACCACCACCAGGCGCACGCCGAAACGGTCCATCAGGGCGGCGGCGAAGGGGGCGGTGAGGCCGTAGAGGGTGAGGTTGACGGAGGTGGCGCTGGAGATCGTCCCGAGCGACCACCCGAACTCGTTGTGCAGGGCGTCCATCATCAGGCTGGGCGTGGAGCGGAAGCCGGCCGAGCCGAGCAGGACGAGCAGGGAGACGGCGGCCACCACCCAGGCGTAGTGCACCCGGGGACGCTCGGCGGGGGCGGGTCGGTCGGGATCGGAAGCAGTGGAGGCAGTGGGGGCGAGGGTGCTTCTTTCGGTCACGCGGACGAGTGTCCCGGCACGCCCGGGGCCGGAACGAGTGGCCTGAATGACAGCTTTCGCAAGAATCGGGCCACGGCCTGGCGTACCCTGACCCGGACCCCCACCGACCTGCGGAAGGACCGGCATGGCGCACCTCGTCGCGGTACTCGCCCTGGAGGGCGTGATCGCCTTCGAACTCGGCATCCCCGCCCGGATCTTCGGCAGCGCCAGGGGCGACGACGGGCAGCCGCTCTACCGGGTGGCCACCTGCACCCTGGACGGCGGGCCGGTCGGCACCAGCACCGACTTCCGGATCGCCGTCGACCACGGGCCCGAACTGCTGGAGCGGGCCGACACGGTGGTGATCCCGGCCTCCCGGGACTCCAGCCCGGGCGTCGTCGACACCGCCTTCACCCCCGAACTGGCCGCCGCGCTAAGGCGGATCCGGCCCGACGCCCGGCTGATGTCGATCTGCACCGGCTCCTTCCTGCTGGCCGCCGCCGGCCTGCTGGACGGCCGCCCGGCCACCACCCACTGGGCCTACACCGACCGCTTCGCCCGGATGTACCCGCAGGTGAAGCTCGATTCCGACGTGCTCTACACCGACGACGGCGACGTCCTCACCTCCGGCGGGGTGGCCGCCGGGGTGGACCTGTGCCTGCACGTGGTGCGCCGCGACCACGGCAGCGCGGTGGCCAACGCGGTGGCCCGCGCCTGCCTGGTGCCGCCGTGGCGCGACGGCGGCCAGAAGCAGTACGTGGAGGCCCCGAGCCCGGTGGAGACCGGTGGCTCCACCACCACGGCCGTCCGCGCCTGGGCGCTGGAGCACCTGGACGAACCGCTGCCGCTGCGCCAACTCGCCGACCGGGCGGGCATGAGCGTGCGGACCTTCACCCGGCGCTTCCGCGAGGAGACCGGCGCCAGCCCCGGCCAGTGGATCACCACCCAGCGCACCGAGCGGGCCCGCCAACTGCTGGAGCGCACCGATCTGACGATCGACCAGGTCGCCCGGGAGTCCGGGTTCGGCACCGCCGCCTCGCTGCGGCTGCAGCTGCGCGGCCGCCTGGACGTGGCCCCGAGCGCCTACCGGCGCACCTTCCGGGCCGGTCCGGCCGAGGCCGTACCGGGGGTGCGACAGGCTTCCTGAGTGAGGGCTGGGACAAGGCTGGCGGCTGGCCGGAATTCGCCGCTCCCGGGCGGCGCCACGGACAGCGGCCGGCCGCGCGCACCCCGAGCGCAGCGCGGCAGGCCGCCATCCGATCGCGGCGCGCGGGCCCTGAAGCCGCGCCGCGCCCTCCGCACTCGCCGAGGAACGGCCCGCGACCGGCGGTCCACGGTCCCCCCTGCTGGCGCGATCCCCCTGGACAGCAGCACCGTGGCGGCGGACGGACATCCCCTCGGCGTCCCCTCGCAACGGAGAGCCGCACCCAAGCGTGATCAGTCGGATACGTCACGTCAATGGGTAGTCCGAAATTCGGAATGGTTGCGTCACCTTTCGGCCGGTGATCGGCACCGGCCGGCGACCGTACCGAAAGCCGCTATTGCGCCAAAGCCGCCCAGTCCGCGCCCGCCATCGGATCGGCCGGGCGGGCGTCGACGCCGATCTCGCACCAGACCCGCTTGCCCGAGCCGTCCGGGTACCAGCCCCAGCGCTCGCAGAGCAACTCGACCAGCTCCAGGCCGCGTCCGTTGGTGGCGTCCTCGTCCGCCCCGGCGTGCCGCGGCGCCGGGGCGGTCCGGCTCGCGTCGGCCACCTCCACCCGCAGCGGGCCGGCCGGGCCGGGCTGCGCCGCGTCGTCGGACATCGGCAGACAGAGCCGCAGGACGGCCGGACAGCCGGTGTGCACCACGGCGTTGGTGACCAGTTCCGAGACCACCAGCACCACCGTCTCGGCCATCGGCGCGTCCGGGTCCACGCCGTGGTTCAGCAGCCGCGAGCGCACCCACCGACGGGCCCGGCCGACCTCGGCGGGGTCCGCCTGCACCGCAAGCTGCACCTGAAGAACCTGCACCGCTCCACCACCCGCACTCGCAGTTCGGCCATCGTCCCGATCGGGCCGGATCGGCCGGCCGGCGGACCCTCGCGCATCGCCCGGTGCCACCCGAGGCTCACGCGGGCGCTCGCCGACCCGTCCGCCCGGCGCCCACTCGTCCGCGCCAACTCGTCGGTCGCGCAACTGGCCGCGACACGAATACGCCTCAGGATGGGTGGGCGGGCGAACCGCAGCAAGCGCTTCGGGCATATTCCGGCGATCGGGCGACAGGGCAGTGCATACTGTCCCGTTCACTCTCGCGAGCCTCGCACCGGCACTCGTCCGGCCCGGGCCGACCGGCCGGTCCCGCATAGCGCGTGAACCTACCTCCGGACACCCCCCGGCACCCCGCCCGCCACTCGCGAACCACCCGTGCGACATGTGTCCAGCAGGTCTCGAACAGCGCCGTCGACGGACCGCCCCACGAGCGGACCGCCCACCGTGTGACGGCCCACCCACGCACCCGGACCGCCCGCGCGCATCCATGAGGACGCCGATCAACCAGGTGGGCGGCCGATCTTGCCGGATTCCGTCCCGCCGCCGTCCGGCCACGGGATACCGTTGGGTAACGTCAGCGAACCGGGCAGGAGGGTGGTTGTTGATGGCCACCCCGGACCGAACTCCGCGCTGGGACGAGCAGTTGCAACGGCGCCTCGCCCGCGGCGAGGAGACCGCGCTCGGCGAACTCTACGACCAGCTCGCGCCGATGGTGCACGGGCTGGCCGGGCGGATACTCGCCGACCAGGCCGCCGCCGCCCAGCTCACCCGGGAGATATTCGCCCACCTCTGGGAGCACCCCGAGGACTTCGACCCCGCGCAGGGCTCGCTGCGCTCCTGGCTCGGCGCGCTCACCCACCGCCGCGCGGTCGAGCGGCTGCGGGCGCAGCGCGCCGCCGAGTGGACCAGGGGCGGCGACGCCGGCCCGGCCGAGGCGGAGATCCGCGCCGTGGCCACCGCCGCACGCGTGCAGTACGTGGTCGACTCCCTGCCCCAACCCCTGCGTGTGACCATCGCGGTGACGTACTACGACGGCCGCACCTACCAGGAGACGGCCCGGCTGCTCGGCATCAGCGAGCAGGCCGCCAAGCAGCGGATGCGGCTCGGCCTGGAACTGCTGGCCACCGAACTGGCCGACGAGCGGGCTCGCCAGGACGAGGACGAGAACGGGTGAACATGTCCGAGGAGCAGCACGACGCGTTTCGCTCGCTGCTCGGCGCCTGGTCCCTCGGTGCCTGCCCGCCGGGTGAGGCCGCCGAGTTGGAGCAGCACCTGCGCGCCTGCCCGGAGTGCGCCGAGGAGTCGGCCCGGCTGCGCGATGCGGCCGGCTGGCTCGCCCTGGACGAGCCGCTGGACCAGCCCGGCTCGTTGCGCCAGCAGGTGCTGGACTGGTGCCTGGCCCGCCGCCCGGCCGAACTGCCCGTCCCCGCCTGGGGGATGCCGTACACCGCGGAGACCGCCAAGCTCGACGTGCTGCTGCGCGACCTCGGCCCGGAGGAGTGGCAGGAGGTGGCCGAACTGCCGTGGCACGGCGGCACCGAGCGGCTGCGCCCGGCCGAGGTGCTGGGCCGGCTGACCGCCGTGGACGGCGTGCTGGCGCTCGCCCTCGGTCTGCCCGACCCGGTGTCGGCCGCTGCGGGCACGCCCGCGGTGTCCTCGACCGCACCGGCCCCGGCCGTCGAGCGGCGGGTGCCGGCGCAGGAGGCGGCCGTGGCGCCGCGGGTCCCGCCGCAGGGCGGCCCGTACGCCGCGATCACCGCGCGCACCGCCCGGCTGCTCGCCGACCAGGCCGGGCTGCCTCCGCAGTCGGTGCGCTCACGGTGGCGGCGGCAGACCCACGACCTGGTGCGCAGCGCCGCGCTCGCCCCGCAGGGCAGCGCCCTGGTCGACCTCGGCTTCGCGGTGCTGCCGCTGCGCGACGCCTTCGTGGACCGCGCCCTGGAGTGCTTCGTGCACGGCGAGGACGTGGCCCGCGCGGTGGCCTACCCGTACGACCCGCCGGCCCCGCAGCACCTGCGGCAGATGGTGGAGCTGGTGGTCCGGCTGCTCCCCCGGGCGCTGGCCGGGCTGCGCGCGGCGCGGCCCGAGCGCGCCGGGGTGCCGGGTGCGCCGGCCGGGAGCGACCCGGGCGGCCGCCGGCTGCGACTGGTGGTTGACGGTCCGGCGGCGGGCGAGTGGCTGGTGCCGCTGGACGGCCAGGAGGCCGGCCCGCCCGGTGGGGAGCCGGTGGCCTCGATGGTGCTGGACGGCCTGGAGCTGTGCCAGCTGGCCGCCGCGCACCGCGACCCGGACCGGCTGCCGGTGGGCGAGCACGGTGACCGGGCCGCGGTGCGCGAGGTGCTGCACGCGCTGCCGCTGCTGTCGCGGCCGTAACGCCGTAAGGCCGTAACGCCGTAAGGCCTTGACCGGGGCTACGCGAAGACGACCGTGCGGGTCCCGTCCAGCAGCACCCGGTGCTCGCTGTGCCACTTGACCGCGCGGGCCAGCGCCTGGCACTCGACGTCCCGGCCGAGCGCGACCAGCTGGTCCGGGCTGACGTCGTGGGTGACCCGGGCCACCTCCTGCTCGATGATCGGGCCCTCGTCGAGGTCGGCGGTGACGTAGTGGGCGGTGGCGCCGATCAGCTTCACGCCGCGGGCGTGCGCCTGGTGGTAGGGCTTGGCGCCCTTGAAGCTCGGCAGGAAGGAGTGGTGGATGTTGATCACGCGGCCGGACAGCTCGGTGCACAGCTGGTCGGAGAGCACCTGCATGTAGCGGGCCAGCACGACCAGTTCCACGTCCTCCTTGGCAACCAGGTCCAGCAGCTGCCGCTCGGCCTCGGCCTTGGTGTCCTTGGTGACCGGGATGTGGTGGAACGGGATGCCGTAGCTCTCGGTCAGGTCCTGGAGGTCGGTGTGGTTGGAGACCACCGCGGCGATCTCCACCGGCAGCGCGCCGATCCGGGTGCGGTAGAGCAGGTCGTTCAGGCAGTGCCCGAACTTGCTGACCATGAGGACGATCCGCATCCGCTGCTCGGTCGGGTGGATCTGCCAGTCCATCCCGAAGGAGGCGCCGATCGCGGCGAAGCTGGCCCGCAGCTTGTCGGCGGTGACCGGCTCGGGGGCGGAGAAGTGCACCCGCATGAAGAACAGTCCGCTGTCCCCGTCGCCGAACTGCTGGCTGTCGATGATGTTGCAGCCGGTCATGAAGAGGTAGCTGGAGACAGCGTGGACGATGCCCTGCTTGTCGGGGCAGGACAGCGTGAGGACGTACTGGGCGCTGGCCGGCTGCTGTTCCACTGGGGGTATCCCGTCCTGAGGTCGTGCGTGCGTGGACGCTCCAGCGTGTCACATCCTGGACAGTCGCCGCCCCGCTGCCCGTACTGCGGGACGGCACTGCCCGGTGGGAGGTCTCATACCTGGGTCAGGATGCGCAGCACGTCCAGTGACTTGGGCGCCGCGTCCGGGTCGTCCCCGTCGCCGACGGCCAGCGCGACGTGCGCCTCGCGGGCGGCCCGGACGGTCTCCGGCCAGCCGGGGTGGCCGAGGTAGGCGGAGGCCGGGGCGTCCGCACCGACCTCGTGCAGCATCTGCACGGCCCGCAGCACCGCGACGTCGACCAGGGCGGCCTCGGCGGAGTCGCGGAAGATCGTGCCCACGTACTTCTCGGCGGACCAGCGGTCCAGCCAGGTGTCCTCGACCAGCCGGTAGACGGCGTCGGTCACGTCGCCGAAGCCCTCACGGCCGGCCAGCCAGGTCTCCTGCTGGAAGCCGGGGTCGGACAGCATGTGCAGCGCCGAGCGCAGTCGGGCTCGCCAGCGCCACCAGGGCAGGTCGTTGAGGGGCATGCCGCCCATCGTGCTGGAGCGGTGGCCCGGACGAGAAGGGTTTCGGGCGGACCTGTGCGAAGAATCTGTGCTGGCGGACATGGTGAACGATCGTACGTTCCCCGTCTGTTCGTACTCCACTCGCGATCTACACGCGTACCTCTCCGGAGTTCAGCCGCCGTTTGCCGACCGTTCCCATTTCGGCCCTCTCGGCTTGTGGCGCCGGGGCTTGGCTGGTTCCGGTGCGCCGGATGGCGCCCAGAGAGGGAAGACCGATGACCAGTCGAAGGGACTCGTCCCAGGCCCGTCCCCCGATCGCCGGACGCCGCCGCCGGCGCCGGCGCCCGATCGCCGCCGCGGCAACCGCCGCGGCCCTGCTCCCCACCCTCTTCTCGGCCTCCGCGTGCGGCGGACCGGCCGATGCCTCCACCGCTGCCGACGACCTGACGGTGATGACCTGGGCCCCGTCCGGCACCGGCTCGGCGGACCGCCCGGGCATGACCGCGCTCGCCGAGGCGATCGGCCAGGACGTCAACCTCAAGGGCGGATTGAACGGCCACCGGCTGCGCGTGATCACCTGCAACGAGCACAACCGGGCGGACGGCGCCAAGGCCTGCGCCCAGCAGGCGGTGGACGCCAAGGCGGTCGCCGTGATCGGCTCCTACAGCCAGTGGGGCGACGCCTTCATGCCGGTGCTGGAGCGCGCCGGCATCCCGCTGATCGGCGGGTACGGCCTGTCCCAGCCCGAGTTCTCCAGCCCGCTGTCCTACCCGGTGGACGGCGGGATGCCCGCACTGATCGCCGGCAGCGGCCGCCAGCTGGTCGAGGCGGGCTGCAAGGCCGTCTCGCTGGTCCGCCCGGACACCCCGGCCGGCGACAGCCTGCTCGGCTACCTGGGCAACGCGCTCAAGCCGGCCGGCATCAAGCTACTGGACGTCAAGGCGCCCGAGCAGTCCTCGGACTACACCCAGGTGGTCCGCAAGGCCATCGGCAAGGACGACCCGGGCAACTGCATCACCAGCGCCCTGGCCGCCGAGCCGACCGGCAACCTGCTGGACTCCTACCGGCGGCAGAACCCGAGGAACACCCGGATCGCCTCGGTGATCGGCAGCGTCCAGCAGTCGGTGGTCGACTCCACCGGCGGCGACACCGGCCCGCTGGCCGGCGCGTACGTCACCAGCTGGTACCCGCCGGAGTCGGCCAAGACCTGGGACGGGCTGCGCGGGGTGGTGCGCTCCGACACCACCGGCGGGCGGACCATCGACGTCTCCGACCCCGGCGTGCAGACCACCTGGGTCGCCTACGAGGTGTTCCGGTCGGTGTCCGAGAAGCTGTCGGCGGCCGGCAAGCCGACCACCGCGAAGACGATCACCGCGCTGCTGGACAGCGGCGAGGGCATCGACGTGGGCCTCACCCCGCCGCTGAACTGGGGCACCACCAACATGCTGCCCAGCACCGAGTCGCCGCGGCTGGTGAACACCTGGGTCACCTACCAGGTGGTCAAGAACGGCAGGATGACCCTGCAGCAGCCGGGCTTCGTGGACGTCCGCTGGGTGCTCACCGGGGGCCGTCCCCCGGCCTGACCGGGCGGGCGGCCCGGTGGCCCGCCCGTCGGCGTCGTGCAGCGCCCAGGGCCTACAGGTCGCCGTCGCTGCGGCTGGGCAGCCCGGCCTGGGTGGCGATCGCGTTCCACAGGGTCGAGGCCTGCTTCTTCGCCGTGGTCGCAGTGCCGCTGGCCTGGACGGCGTTCTTGTAGTGCTGGTTGCCGGTGTCCGGCTTCTTCGGGTCGCAGGAGGACTGGGCGTCGGTCGCCCACGCCGCGTACTCGTCGTCGGCCTGGGCCGAGGCCGTCCAGGCGGCGTTGAGCTGGTCGACCAGCTGCTGGCCGCCGGGGAGCTTGTCGGTCTTCAGCTGGCCGAGCTTGCTCTGCAGCTCGCGCCGCTTGCCGGCCGCCGCGGCCAGCGCTTGCTGCGACTCGGGGAGCTTGTCGCACTTCTGCACCGAGGCGACCGCCGAGACCACCGAGCTGCGGCTGTCGCTCGCGGTGCCCAGCAGGTCGGACAGCGGCTGCGCCTGGGCCTTGACGTCCGAGTCGGCCGCGGCGCCGGAGCCGGACGCGCTCGCGGTGCCGGGGGCGGTGCTGCCGGTGGCGGCCACCGGGGCGGTCTTCTGGCCGCCCTTGGTGTCGTTACCGCCGCCGCCCATCAGGACGGCGACCAGCACGCCGGCCGCCGCGCAGCCCGCCACCACACCGCCGATGATCAGCTTGTTGGACGGGCGGCCGCCACGGGCGGAGCCGCCGCCCTGGGTGGCGTCCGGGTCCGGCGCGTAGGTCTCCTGGCCGTAGCCCTGCGCGGGATAGGCCGGCTGCTGCGGCTGCGGCGCGTAGCCCTGGTAGCCGGGCGCGGTCTGCGGCGGAACGCCGTACCCGGGCTGCTGCACCGCGTAGCCGCCGGCCTGCGGGTCTCCGCCCGGGTACGGCGGCAGGTGCTGGGTCTCCGGGGCCTCGGGCTGCGGGCTGCCGTAACCGGGCTGGGGGGCGTAACCCGGCTGCGGCGCGGCGCCCCACGGGGGCTGCTGGGCGGGCACGGCCTGGGTCGGCATCGCGTGTGCGCCGTCGCCGAGGTACTCCGGCTGCCCGGACGGCTGTCCGACCGGCGGCACGGCCGTGGGGCCCTGCGGATAGCCCGGCTGGCCCTGGGGCTGGCCGGGCTCCGGGCGGAACAGATCGTCCAGGTTGAAGTCACCCGAGTTGGGGTACGAGCGGCGCTGGCTCAACGCGATTCCTCACCTGGGCCGGACCGCGCGCTGACGGCGGACCACATCTCGTCGGTTCTTGGGAGCATCACAGTTCCTTGGACGTCGCGCCCACGCTACCGGTTCGCCTCACCGGGTGACCACGTGGGCGGGACGATCCCACACGCTCCCTGCACGGACGGTCTCAGGGTCCTCCCGCCATTGCTATGCCGCCTCCGCGTCCGCCCGGGCGTGGAACTCGCGCACCACCCGCTGCTCCCGGTAGGGCTCCAGCCTGCGCCGGAACTCGTCCAGGTACTCCACGCCCCGGTTGGAACGCAGCCCGCTCAGCAGGCGCACCGCCTGGGTGCCCGTCTCGCAGGCGCGCTCCAGGTCACGCTGCTGGAGCTGGGCGGTGGCGAGCAGTACGAGGTCCACCGCGCGGCGGCGGACCCGGGTCGGCGGATGCAGGTCGAGCGCCCGGCGGGCGTAGTGCTCGGCCGGACCGGCCTGCTCCAGGTCCCGGTGGCAGTGGGCGAGCTCGTCGGCGAGGTAGGCGTCGTCGAAGTGGGCGATCCAGTCCGGATCGTCCTCCGGGCGGCGCTTCTCCATCATCTCCAGCGCCTTGGCCGACACCGCCTCGCAGGAGCGGGCGTCGCCGAGCAGGGCGTGGCCGCGGGCCTCGGCGGCGTAGAACATCGCCATCGCCGTCGGGGTGGCCACCGCCCGGGCGCCCTCCTGGGCGGCGCGGGCGAGCTGGGCGATCTCCCGCGGGTTGCCGAGGGTGGCCGCCAGGTGGCTCATCGAGGCGGCCAGCACGTAGCCGCCGTAGCCCCGGTCGTCGGCGGCCTGGGCCAGCCGCAGGGCCTGGATGTAGTAGCGCTGGGCCAGCCCGGGCTGCCCGGTGTCCACCGCCATGTAGCCGGCCAGCTCGGTCAACCGGGCCACCGCGGCGAAGAGTTGGCGTCCGGTCTCCTCCCGGTAGGCACCGCCGAGCAGGCCGGAGACCACCGAGTTGAGGTAGTGCACGACCACCGGGCGGACGTGCCCGCTGCCGAAGCGGTGGTCCAGGTCGACCAGCATCACGGTGGTGGCCCTGATCGCGGCCACGTCGGTCGGGCCGACCCGGGGGCCGCCGGTGCGCGCCACCACCGGGTCGGGCGGGGTGATCAGCCAGTCCCGGCTGGGCTCCACCAGGGCGGAGGCGGCGACCGTCGCCCCGGTCAGGAAGTCCCGCCGGCCGACGTCACTGCGCCACAGCTCACACACCTGCTCCAGGGCCGCGTTCAGGGTCGGCGCGAACTGCAGCCCGATGCCGGAGCTGAGGTTCTTGCCGTCGGCCATGCCGATCTCCTCGACCGACACGCTGCGGCCGAGCTTGCGGCCCAGGGCCTCGGCGATCACGGCCGGCGCCTGCCCGCGCGGCTGCTGACCGCGCAGCCAGCGGGCCACGGAGGTCTTGTCGTAGCGCAGGTCCAGACCGTGCTCCGCGCCGCACAGGTTGACCCTGCGGGCCAGACCGGCGTTGGAGCAGCTGGCCTCCTGGATCAGTTGCTGCAGACGCTCGTTGGGCTGTCGTGCGACGAGTGGTCTCGCGGCCATTGGGCTTCGCCTCCCCACACCCTCCGGCCCCGGCCGGCGGGCGACGATTCTGCTGATCTGTTGCCGACTGTCCGACCGTCCAAGGAATCTGACACCAGGTTAGCGATCAGCAACGCCAGCGGGATACCCACGGTGACGAACCGCACCCCCCACGCGCCCTGGGAAATGCTTCCATGCGCCCCCGCTGCGCCCGCCTCCGCCCGCCCCAACTCGGTTGAGTCACCGGTTCGGGTGACATTGCCCGGATGCGGCCGACCGGGTCCCACCGGGCCGTAACCAGCCTCACGCACGGTAGTTGAGCAGCGCGTGGAAGACACCCCCGACGCCCCCGGCCAGGACAAGAACGCCGACCTGCCCCCACTGCTGATCGAAGCCGTCAACTACGCCGAGAACCGCCACTGGGAGGTGGCCCCGGGCGCCTGGCTGATCGACGGCGACGGGCCCGCCCGCTGCTCCTGCGGCGACCTGCGCTGCGCGCTGCCGGGCGCCCACCCGCTGGACGCGGACTGGGCCCGCAAGGCGAGCGCCGGGCCGGGCGCGGTACGACGCTGGTGGACCGAACGGCCCAAGGCCTCGATCCTGCTGCCCACCGGCCGGTCCTTCGACGTCCTGGACGTCCCGGAGACCGCCGGGTGCCTGGCGCTGGCCCGGATGGAGCGGATGGACCTCCAGCTCGGCCCGGTCGCGGTGCTGCCCGCCTCGCCCGGCCGGCTGGGGCGGCGGCTGCACTTCCTGGTGCTGCCCGGGGTCGCGGCCAAGCTGCCGGAGATGCTCCGCAAGCTGGGCTGGCCGCAAGGGCGGCTGGACCTGGTCGCCCGCGGCGAGGGGGACTGGACGGTCGCCCCGCCGTCCCGGATCGGCTCCACCGGCTACGCCCAGTGGGCCCGCTCCCCGTCCGCGCTCAACCGCTGGCTGCCGGACGCCACCGAGCTGATCAGCCCGCTCGCCTACGCGTGCGGCCGCGAGGCGCCCTCGCACCACGTCCAGGCCGCCCAGCCGGCCGGGGTCTGACCACAGGATCCTGCCGCCCTGCGCCCGATCGGGTGAGGGCGTGCACCGCGCGACACCCCGCGCGCGAGTGACGGGCCTTGTCTCCCACCGGAGGCGGGGCCCGTCACACGCATGTGCGGATAAGACCCGGGTCTACCCGCTGGTCAACCGAAAAAGCCCCTCGTACGAGTGACAGCGCTCAAGGATTGCCGTGATCGGCCGAGGGGAGGAATTGCGGTGTGAGGGGACGCCGGAAGGGTCGCTCGGACGGGGAAGCCGGGCGAGGCGGATGGAGGGGAACCGGGAGGGAGCGGAGGGGACGGAGGGGAACCGGGAGGGAACCGGGGAGGACGGGAAGGGCCCGCTGCACGGGGAGCAGCGGGCCCCGATCGTTCTCAGGCCTGGGCGACGAAGACGTGCTGGGCGATGTCCTTGCCCAGCTCCGCCGCGTTGTCCCCGGTGCCGACCAGCACACCGGCCACACCGGTGCTCACCTTGACCGTGGAGCCCGGCCGGACGCCGGCCCGGCGCAGGGTGCTCATCAGCTCGCTGTCGGTCTGGATCGGCTCGCCGATCCGGCGGACCACCACGTCGGCCCCGGCCTCGCCCGGCTTGACGGAGTCCAGCGGGACGAGCGCGGCGTCGAAGCCCTCCCCCTCGGCCTTGGTGTCGCCCAGCTCGTCCAGGCCCGGGATCGGGTTGCCGTACGGGGACTGGGTCGGGTGGCCGAGCATGGCGAGCACCTTGCGCTCGACCGTCTCGCTCATCACGTGCTCCCAGCGGCAGGCCTCCTCGTGCACCTGCTCCCACTCCAGGCCGATCACGTCGACGAGCAGGCACTCGGCGATGCGGTGCTTGCGCATGACGCGCACCGCGAGCCGGCGGCCCTCCTCGGTGAGTTCGAGGTGGCGGTCCCCCGCGACCTGGAGCAGCCCGTCGCGCTCCATCCTTCCGACCGTCTGGCTGACCGTGGGACCGCTCTGCTCCAGTCGCTCGGCGATCCGGGCGCGCATCGGGACGATGCCCTCTTCCTCCAGTTCCAGGATGGTGCGAAGGTACATCTCAGTGGTGTCGATCAGCCCAGACATCGCCGCTGGCTCCGTTCTTCGGTGTCCTCACCGCCAATTCTGACGTACCGCACCGACGAGCGGGCCCGCCCGGGGGGTTCCGGTACCGGTTTTCGTTCCTGTTGACAGCGGTGCCGCCGGGGCGCGACCGTGCTCGCCGTAGCTTTCTCCACTGGCGGTCTGGACCACCCCGGCCGCCCCACCCGGCCGGCGCCCCCACCGGCAGAGAGCGAAGGCAACCGATGAACGACCTGGTCGGCAGGTACTTCGATGCCGCGATCGACCACCTGAAGCGGGTCCGCGAGGAGGAGGCCGACACCATCGAGGCCGCCGCCGCCCTGCTGGCCGAGGCGATCTCCGGGGGGCGCCGGGTGTTCGCCTTCGGCGCCGGGCACTCCTCGCTGCCGGCCCAGGACGTGGTCTACCGGGCCGGCGGGCTGGTCCCGATGAACCTGCTGAACGTGCCCGGGATGGCCGGGGTGACGATGATGCCCGCGCCGCTGGCCAGCGCCCTGGAGCGGGTCTCCGGGCTGGCCACCGCCACCCTGGACCTCACCCCGGCGACCGCCGGGGACCTGCTGTTCCTGATCTCGTTGTCCGGCCGCCAGGTGATGCCGGTCGAGCTGGCCCGGTACGCCCGGGACCGCGGCCTGAAGGTGATCGGGGTGACCTCGCTGGCCTACCCGGGCGAGGTGCCCTCGGCCCACCCCTCCGGCACCTATCTGAAGGACCACTGCGACGTGGTGCTGGACAGCAAGGTCGCGGTCGGCGACGGCGAGCTGACCCACCCGGGCGCCGAGACCTCCTTCGGCCCGGTCTCCACCATCGTGACCAGCGCGCTGATGCAGGCCGTGGTCGCCTCCGCGGTCGGCCGGCTGGCCGACCGGGCCGCCGCCGGGGACGCCCCCGCCCCGCCGCTGTTCCGCTCCGGCAACGTCCCGGGCGGCACCGAGTGGAACGCCGAGCAGATGGCCGAGAACGCCGAGCGCATCCTCTACACCTACTGAGCCGCACCCGTCGGCACACGCTGGGTGCCGACCCGAACACGGGGCGTACCGGACAAACCAGCGGGGCTTCCCGGCCATTGCGGGCGGCCCCGGGGCTTGTGAGGCGTACCGGGAAGCCGCCCGGGGCAGGAGAGCGGTGCGACCGGAGCGACGGGTGGGGGCCGAACATGGCGTCTGGTGCGGAACGGACCGGGTGGGTGTGTGAGCGCGAGCTGCTGCCCGGGTTCTTCTGGGCCGCCGACGCGGCCTCGCTGCGCGGCCAGCGCCGCGCGGTGCTGCTCTCCGCCTGGGAACTGCTCCTGCTGCTGATCGCCGCGGCGACCGGCTCGGCCGACGGCGAGCCCTGGGCCTGGCCGGCGGCCGGGGCGTACCTCGGCGCGATGACGCTGGCCGTGGTGATCAGCCGGCAGAACCCCCAGGGCCTCTGGTACGAGGGCCGGGCCGCCGCCGAATCGGTGAAGACGCTGGCCTGGAAGTTCGCCGTCCGGGCCGACGCCTACCAGCCGCCGCCGCGCAGCCTGCCGGACGCCGAGGGCCTGTACCGCTTCCAGCTCGCCCGGGTGCTGGGCGCCTTCCGGGACAGCCCGGTGGCCGTACCGGCCTCGGAGGTGGAGCTCGCCGGGATCACGGAGGCCATGCGCGACCTGCGCGACCAGCCGCTGGCGGTGCGCCGCGAGGTGTACCTGAACGAGCGGATCCGGGTGCAGCACGACTGGTACCGCAGCAAGTCCCGCTACTGCGCCCGGGCCGGGCACTGGACCGGCGTGCTGGGCGTGCTGCTGCCGGCGCTGGGCCTGGTGCTGGCGGTGCTGCGGGCGCTCGGCGCGTTCACCTACGACGCGCTGGGCACGGTCTCGGCGGTGGCCGCCTCGGTCACCGCCTGGGCGCAACTGCGCCAGTACCGCCCCCTGGCCGCCGCGTACGGGCTGGCGGCCGACGAGCTGGAGCTGATCCGGAGCCAACTCGCCCGGCTGGACCTGGAGTCGGCGGACGCCGAGGAGATCTGGGCCCGGCTCGCCCGGGACGCCGAGGACGCGGTGTCCCGTGAGCACACCACCTGGCAGGCCCGCCGGGAGGTGCGCACCACCACCGACCGGGAGCTCTGAGGAGGAACGCGTGGCGTTACGGATGGTCAAAACGGTGGACGGCCGCGCCCTCGCCGTCGAGTCCCTCGGCGACCCGCGCGGCCGTCCGGTGTTCCTGCTGCACGGCATGCCCGGCAGCCGGGTCGGGCCGCACCCGCGCAGCACCGTGCTGTACCGGCTGGGGGTGCGGCTGATCTCCTACGACCGGCCCGGCTACGGCGACTCCACCCGGCTGCTCGGCCGTCGGGTGGCCCACGCGGCAGCCGATGTCCGCACCATCGCCGACGAGTTGGGGCTGGACGGCTTCGCGGTGCTGGGCCGCTCCGGCGGCGGCCCGCACGCGCTGGCCTGCGCGGCGCTGCTGCCGGAGCGGGTCAGCCGGGTCGCGGTGCTGGTGGGTCTGGCGCCGCGCGACGCGACCGGCCTGGACTGGTACGCCGGGATGACCCCGTCCAACGTCCGCGCCTACCGGGAGGCGGACCGCGGGCACAGCCGGATCGCCGACGCGATGGAGTTCCGCTCCCGGCAGATCAAGGACGACCCGGTCCGGCTGCTGAACGGGCTGCGCACCGAACTCTCCCCCGCCGACCGGGAGGTGGTGGCGGACAGCGGGCTGCGGCAGATGCTGCAGAGCAACTACCGGGAGGCGTTCCGGCACGGCGCGGACGGCTGGATCGACGACATGCTGGCCTTCACCGCCGAGTGGGGGTTCGAGGTCGACTCGATCCGGGTGCCGACCTGGCTCTGGCACGGCGCCGACGACCAGTTCTCGCCGGTCGACCACTCCCGCTGGTTGGCCGACCACATCCCGGGCTCCGAACTGTTCCTGGAGCCCGGGGCGGCGCACTTCGGGGCGTTCCGGGTGATGACCACCGCCCTGGCGTGGGCGGCCGGCTAGGACCAGGGCGCGGCTAGGCCTTCACCGGGGTCAAGGGTTCGCCCCCGCCCAGTACGGCCACGATGTTGTCCACCGCGAGGCCGCCCATCGCCTGCCGGGTGCGGACGGTGGCGCTGCCCAGGTGCGGGACCAGCACCGCGCGATCCTGGGCGAGCAGCGCGGCCGGGACGTCGGGTTCGTGCTCGAAGTTGTCCACGGCGGCGGCGAACAGCGCCCCGGACTCCAGCGCGGCGGCCAGTGCCTCCTCGTCCACCACGCCGGCGGTCATGCTGACCACCACCGCCCCGCGCGGCAGCATCGCCAGCCGGCGGGCGTCCAACAGGTGCCGGGTCTCCTCGGTGCACGGGCAGGTGACGACCAGCACGGTGGAGGTGGCGAGCAGTTCCTCCAGCGGCTTCCACTCGGCGCCCTCGGCCTGCCCGGGCTGCAGTTCGCGGCGGTTGTGGTAGCTCACCGGCATGTCGAAGGCGCGGGCCCGGCGGGCCACCGCCTGCCCGATCCGACCCATGCCGAGGATGCCCAGCGGGGTGCCGGCCAGCTCCAGGCCGAGCAGGAAGTTCGGCGCCCAGGTCCAGGGCGTGCCCGAGCGCAGCAGGCGTTCGCCCTCGCCGAGCCGGCGGGTGGCGGCCAGTAGCAGCGCCCAGGTCGTCTCGGCGGTGGCGGTGGTGAGCACCCCTGGGGTGTTGGAGACCGCCACGCCGCGCTCGGCGCAGGCGGCCAGGTCGATGTTGTGGAAGCCCACCGCGTGGTTGGCGACGATCTCCAGCTGCGGGCCCGCCGCGTCCAGGAACTCGGCGTCCACCCGGTTGTTCAGGGTGGTGAGCACGGCCCGCCGGCCGCGGACGGCGTCGAGCAGCTCGGCGCGGTCCATCTCCTCGTCGGTGTCGCGGCAGGTCACGGCGTGGTGCGCGGTGAGCCGTTCGATGACGCCGGGCGCGAGGCGCCGGGTGACCAGGACCGGGGGCGGGGTCGCGCTCATGGCTTCCATGGCTCCGGAGCGTACCCCGCCCCCTCCCGGTCACACCGGCTGCGGCTCCAGGTCGCGGTTGATCCGCTTCCAGCCGCGCGCGGAGACCGTGTTGGGGTGCTCCTCGCCGACCTGCCGGATCAGCTCGGCGATCGCCCGCGCGCGCAGCTCCGCGGCATGGGTGTGCCGGCCGGCCGCCCGCAGGGTGATCGCGAGGTTGGCCTCGCAGGCCACCGCGTCCGGGTGCTGGGGCGAGTAGCGCTCGCACAGGCCCTGGTAGGCGGCCCTGCCGAGCCGCTCGGCGATCTCTATCTGTCCGTCGTCGCCGTAGGCGTTGGCCAGGTTGATCACCGCGTTGAGGGTGTACGGGTGCTCCGCCCCGACCGAGCGGGTCAGCCCCTCGACGGTGAGCCGGCCGCGCTCGATGGCGCCCTGGACGTCGCCGCTGCCGCGCAGGTAGATGCCGAGGTTGTTGGCGCAGGCCAGGGTGAACGGGTGCTCGTCGCCGAACAGCCGCCGGTGGCCCTCGAAGACGGTGGCGCATAGGTCCCGGGCGGCCTCCTTGTCGCCCGAGGCGCTGTGGTCGGCGGCCAGGTTGAGCGCGCAGGCCAGCGCGTCGGGGGCGTCGGCGCCGTACCGCTCCAGGTAGCGCTCGTAGGTCTCCTTGGTGATCCGGCGGGCCTCGGCGAGCTGGCCGATCCGGCGCAGCGAGACCGCCAGCGACTTGGCGTTGCGCAGGTTCTCCGGGAGGTCCGGGTCGAGCACGTCACCGAGGTCGGAGGTGACCTCCTGGAGCAGGTCCACCGAACCGCGGTAGTCGCCGAGTTCGCGCAGGTCGCGGGCCAGGTTGGACTTGGTGGACAGGGTGTAGGGGTGCCTGGGCCCGAGCACGGCGGTGCGCCGGTCGAGGGTCTCCTGATCGAGTTCGCGGGCGGCCTCGCTGTTGCCGACCAGCCGGTAGTCGATCGCCAGGTTGTTCGCCATGGAGAGCGTGCGCGGGTTGTCGTCGCCGAACAACTCCCGGAACTGCTCCAGGATTTCCTGGTCGAGGTCCAGCGCGGCCTGGAACCGGCCGAGCGCCCGGCGGTCGGCGCCCAGCGAGCCGGCCGTCATCAGGGTGTACGGGTGGTGCTCGCCGAGCAGCGCCCGCTGGCGCTCCAGGGTGGACTCGTCCAGGGCCAGAGCCTCGGCGTAATTGCCCTGGGAGCGGAGCACGTTGGCGAGCTGGAAGCGCAGCAGCAGGGTCTGCCGGTCGTCCTCGCCGAGCTTGCTGGTCCACTCCGCGTCCAGGGCGTGGCCCAGGTCGCGGGCGCGGTCCAGTTCGCCGCGCTTCCAGAGGTAGCGGACCCGGTCGATCAGCAGCTGACGGGTGTCCGCCTCGTCGCAGTTGTGCGCCCTGGACGGCGACAGGTGCGGCCAGATCTCGTCGAAGGCGGGCCAGTTGGCCGGGTCGTCGGTGTCGCCGAGGACGGGTCGGGCGCCGGTGAGGATGCGGTGCACCTCGTGGACGGCGATCTCCTGCTCGTCGTCGGTCATCCCGGCCCGGATCACCGCCTGGACGAGCCGGTGCACCTGGAAGCTGTTGCTGCCGGCGTCGACCTTGGCCAGCGCGTACCGGCCGATCGCCTGGATCACCTTGCCCAGCATGAACTTGTCGCTGAGGTCGGCGTCGAACTTCACCAGCGCCCGGATCATCTGGTCGCTGTAGAAGAGGTTCATCGAGATCGGCTCGGGCGCGAAGAAGGCGCACAGCTGCAGCAGCCGCACCGCCGCCGGGGACTGCTGGCGCAGCCGTCCGATCGAGACGTTCCAGGTCGCGGCGACCGGCGTCGGGTAGTCGGCGGGGCGGCCGACGGCGAGCGCCCGGGCGGCCTCGGCGTGCAGCTGGGTGACGTAGGTGTCCACCGGGGTGCCGGTGGTGTCCAGCCAGGCGGCGGCCACCTCGACGGCCAGCGGCAGGTCGCCGACCGCCTCGGCGACCCGGTCGGCGTCCGGGCGGGAGAGGCTGCGGGCGCGCCGGCACAGGTGCTCGACGCTCTCGCCGCGGGTGAAGACGTCGACCTCCAGCGCCTCGGCGTGCCCGGTCCAGGCCTGGTTGCGGGAGGTGACCAGGATGTGGCCGGAGCCGCCGGGGAAGAAGCGGCGGATCTCGGCGGGCTCGTCGGCGTTGTCGAAGATCAGCAGCCAGCGCGAGGTGGGCACGCCGCGGCGCAGCGCCTCCCGGGCGGCCTCGGCGGCCTCGGTCACCGAGTCGCCGACCCGCAGGCCCAGTCGGCGGGCGAGCTCGGCCAGCGCCGGGGCGACCAGCTCGGTCTGCTCGGCGTCGATCCACCAGACCAGGTCGTAGTCGGACATGAAGCGGTGGGCGTACTCCAGCGCCACCTGGGTCTTGCCGACGCCGCCGAGCCCGTACAGGGTCTGCGGGGTGGGCAGCACGGCCGCCATGCCGCCGCGCAGTTGGTTGCGCAACTGCTCCAGGACGGCGGCGCGGCCGGTGAAGGACGGGTTGCGCGGCGGGACGTCCCACACCGAGGGCTTGCTGCCGGGGAAGCGCGGGCCGCCGCTGGGGGCGTCGCCGAGCGCGGCGTCGCCGCGGCCGAGCGCGCGCAGCAGGCTCTGGATCGACTGGGTCTCGTCGCGGCCGACCAGGTCGACCGGGTTGCGGTTGCTGAACGGCGCGGTGAGCCGGACGTCGCCGACCCGGACGGGCAGCAGCTGGCGGCGGGTGCCGGAGGGGTCGGAGCTGACCACCGACTCCCACAGCGCCCGCGCCTGCGGGGAGCGCTGGTAGGCGGGCGAGAGCACGGCGACCGTGCGGTAGGCGGAGTCGATGCCGCGCTCGGTCTCCTCGCGCGGGTCGGTGCCGGCGCTGAGGTCGCGCGGCAGCACCCGGAAGCCGGCCCTGGTCAGGATCGACTCGATCCAGTCCGCCCACATCCGGTCCTCGGGCACGTAGGACAGGTACAGGTCGGCGGGGACGGACGGGCGGCGGCGGGTGAAGGCGTCCACGTAGCGCAGCCGTACCTCCTCGTCCATCACCGGCAGACCGGTGACCCGGCCCTCGGTGATCACGGAGGTGAGCCGCTCGCAGGCGGCCAGCATCGAGGTGGGGGTGCCGGTCTGGTCGCCGAAGGTGGCGAGGATCTCCTCGTAGGCGTAGAACGGCCGGTACGGGATCTCCACCGAGCCCCAGTACTGGGCGAGCTCGTCGCCGCCCAGGCCGGACGGCAGTCCGTCGAAGCGGACCCGGGCGAGGGCGCGGCCGGCGTCGGCCTTCTCCTTCTCGCCCTCGTCGATGCGCATCGGGACGGGCAGGATGCGGATGCCGCGCTCGCGGTAGCGGTCGTGGATGTGCTGGGCGATCCGGGAGGCGCCGTCGATGGACTGGTCGCTGAGGGTGAAGCAGACCACCAGGTCGTCGGGCATCTGCACGGTGCAGATCTCGGCGATGTCGGACAGGCCGGTGCGGGAGTCGATCAGCACGTAGTCGTAGCGCTTGGCCATGTCGGCCTTGAGCGCGTCGAAGAACTGCCCGCCGTCGAAGCGGTCGTAGAAGATGTCCCAGTCGAGGTGGGTGACGGCCTCGGAGTAGTCCCGGTTGAACTGGCCCGCGGAGAGGAAGTCCAGGCTGCCCCCGGCCGGGAAGTGCGGCCAGGTGAGCGAGAGGGCGTGCGGGTGCACCCGGGCGAAGTCCAGGTGCCAGCCATCGGCGTGCTCGACCGGGCGCAGCGCCTCCTCCCGGTACTCGGCGATGAGGTCCATCATCCCGGTGGTGCCGGCCAGGGAGGCCGGGTCGAGGAAGGGGTGGAAGAACTTGGCCAGGCCGGGCGCCTCCAGGTCCCAGTCCACGGTGAGGACGCGGAAGCCGTTGGCGGCCAGGATCCAGGCGGTGTTGGCGAGGGCCATGGTGCGGCCGGTGCCGCCCTTGTAGGAGTAGAAGGTGATGATCCGGCCGTTGCGGTCCTGCTCCGCGCCCTGCCGCTCGGCCTCGCGCTGGGCGGCGAGGTCGGCGGCGGTGAGGCCGCCGAGGCGGAGGTTCCTGGTGCGGTTCTCACTCATCGATTTCCTCGTCCTCCCAGGGGCGCCATCCCGTCATCGGGGTCATCGCCGTCGTCACGGTGCGGTGCGGTGCGGTGCGCTGCGTTGCGGTCGTCACGGTGCGTTGCGGTCGTCACGGTGCGTTGCGGTCGTCATGGTCGGGGTCGTGGGGTTCGGGCCCGTACGGTTCCACCCTGTGCCCGCCCTCCTCGAAGTCGTCCGGACCGTAGGGACTCGGCCCTCGCCGGAAGGCCTCCCGCAGGCTCGGCCGGGGAGCCGGCGGCTCCTCCGGTTCGGCCCTGGTGCGGCCCTCGAAGGCGTACTTGGCCTTCATCGCCGCCCGGGGCAACGCGTCGTCGAAGTCCTCCAGGGTGTTCAGTCCGGTCGGGCCGGTCACCCCGAGGAAGCTGGGGCGGCCCGCGCGCCGGGTCTTGCGCAGCGTCTGGTCGCTCAACCCGCTGAACTCTCCGTCGTGTTCGAGGCACTCCCGGTCGTCGGTGTTCCACGGCTCCAGCACGCTCACCCAGGTGGCGTCGGAGCGGTCGAAGCGGCGGACCAGCTCACGGCGGCGCGGGTCGCGCAGCGCCCACCGGTCCAGCAGCAGCAGCCCGGGGGCCTCGGCGTTTCCCTCGATGATGGACTCGACCTCGTCGTCGAACTCGTGGACGGTCGGTTGGAACCCCAACTGCCGTGCCAGGCGCACCGCGTGCTGCGCGATCGGTGAACCGGCCGGACGGTAGGGGTGCCAGTCGCTGCGCTTGGCGCCGTAGAAGTCGGGGTTGCGGTCCGACGGCAACTCACCCTGGTGGTAGGTGAGTACGGAGATCCGCAGCTGCTTGGTCGGGGCGGTCACGTTGAAGGCGCTGGGGAGCCCGTTGAACTCCAGCCGTCGCCCGACCGGGATCACCGTCTCCTCCGCCACCTGCACGATCCGCGCCGCCAGCCGGTGCACGGCCAGCTCGTAGGCGGAGCGGAAGTAGGTCAGCTTCATCAGCGCGTACAGGCCCTCGGTGGCGTAGTCGGGCCCGAAACTGGCGTGGTTGAACTGCAGTTCACTGGCCACCTTGGGCAGCCGGTAGCGGCTCATCGGCGCCCACAGCACCGGGACGATGCCGCTGGTGCGCTCGGCGTCGATGGTCGCCGGATAGACCGGGCGGCGGGTGAAGGCGTGCCACTCCTGACCGCACGGCACGCTGTTGAAGTACCGGGGCGAGTACAGCGGTACGAACACCCGACAGCTCGCCAACTCCTCGGACAGCCGTTCGGCCCACAACTCGCCCTGGTGCATGGACTCGTCCATGAACCCGACCGGCACCCCGGCCGGGGCGGTGGTGAGTTGCAGCACCGCCTCGCACAGGTCCCGGTACAGCTGCCTGACCCAGTGGTTCGGATCGCCTGCGCCCCGCGCACCGGACTTCGGAGTGTGCGCGTAGGAGAGGAAGAAGTACGGCCGGGCGTCGTCCTCGTCCCAGCCCCGGTCAGTCACACGTGCCTCCCCCGGGCCCGTCGGCAACCTGGTTCCCGCAGCCCCCGTGCGGCGGGGCTTCAGTGTAGGAACGACTGACACCCCAATGGAATAGCACAACGACTCGCACGAATTGACATGACCGAAACGATGCCGCTGCGCTCGTCGTTGAGCAGTACCCTCGTTTCGGCCACCGCGAACTATCAGGGAGGAGCCTCCATGGACCAGCTCAACTGGCAGAGGTCGAGCTTCAGCGGCACCAACACCAACTGCCTTGAGATCGCCTCCGAGGGCGACCTCGTCTACATCCGCGAGTCCGACAACCCCGACCTCGTCGTCACCACCACCCGCACCAAGCTCAACGCCTGGATCCTGGGCGCCAAGGACGGCGAGTTCGACCACTTCGTCGGCCTCTGACCCCTCACCGCCGGTAGCGGACGGCCAGCGCCCGGGCCGTCTCGGCGATGCGGTCGCGGAGTTCGGCCGGTTCGAGCACCTCGACGTCGGCGCCGAGGCGCAGGAACGATCGATCTTCGAGCGGGAGTTCGTGACCGGCCAGCGGGCGGTGGGCATCACCGTCGGCGGCCGCTTCCGCGACCTGGACGACCCGGACCGCTTCGTCTGGCTGCGCGCCTTCCCCTCCATGCCCGAGCGCCGCCGCTCGCTCGAGGCCTTCTACAGCGGCCCGGTCTGGCACGCGCACCGCGACGCGGCCAACGCCACCATGGTCGACAGCGATGACGTCCTGCTGCTGCGCGGCCCCGGCTTCACGCCTCTTCCGGGCGGCCGCGAGGTGCTCGCCACCATCTGCCACCCCGTCGACGAGGCCTCCTTCGACGCCTACGCCGCTTGCCATCTGGGCCCGGACCAAGCCCTGCACCACACCGAGCACGCCGAGAACGACTTCCCCCGCCTCCCCGTCCGCACCGGCGAGGACGTCCGCCTCTAGTTTGGCCCGGCCGAGCCGCCGCCCTGGCCGGTCCAGCGGTTGCGGCTGGAACCTGTGGCCTGAGGCCCTCACCTCGTCCCCGGCGCGGGCCCCGCTCGACGGACGGGGCTCGCGTGCCACAGTTGGCACCTATTCCCCGGTGTGCCGCCCCCTGAACCGCTCGGAGCCCCACCACCGTCACCACCACCCGCACCAAGCTCAACGCCTGGATCAACGGCGCCAAGGCCGGCGAGTTCGACCACTTCGTCGCCTGACCCCAGGCCCGCGGCCGCCGGGAAACCACAACCCACGCGCGAAAACAAGGGAAA
>NZ_JBSFJV010000040.1:0-68717 GCF_053598235.1 Kitasatospora sp. NPDC001159 | reverse complement strand
GACCTCTCGTCCTACGCGGGCCAGACGGTCACCCTGAAGTTCAACGGCGTCGAGGACTCCTCGCTCCAGACGAGCTTCGTGATCGACGACACCTCCGTCCAGACCGGCTGAGGTCGCACCGGCTCCTGAGGGACCGGTGAACCAGGACAGGTGAGGGGCCCGGCGGCTTACGGCTGCCGGGCCCTTGTCGTGCTCTGACCTCCGTCGATGCAGAAACGTATCTCCCGAGACCTTGACGGCTTATCTGAGCCGTCCTAGGTTCAGCGCTGCAAGTTTCCGGCAAGTTACAGAAACTTCCTGCAGGCTTCACCTGCGGCCGTCCCCCACCCGGCCGCAGGCCCCCACCCCGGCTGCCCACCCCAGCCACCCCCAGGAGACGACGTGGTCACCACCGCCCCCACCCGCCAGCCCGCCCGCGCGGCCGGCGCGCTCGCCGCCTCGGCGGCGCTCGCGCTCTCGCTCGGCACCTCCCTCGGCGCCCCCGCCGCCCAGGCCTCCCCGCCCGCGAACAACGGCAAGGACGTCACCGCCACCCTCTTCGAGTGGCGCTTCGACTCGGTCGCCCAGGCCTGCACCTCCACCCTCGGCCCCAAGGGCTACGGCTTCGTCGAGGTCTCGCCGCCCCAGGAGCACATCCAGGGCCCGCAGTGGTGGACCTCGTACCAGCCGGTCAGCTACCAGATCGCCGGACGGCTCGGCGACCGCACCTCCTTCAAGAACATGGTCGACACCTGCCACGCGGCCGGGGTCAAGGTGATCGCCGACGCGGTGGTCAACCACATGACCGCCGGCTCCGGCACGGGCACCGGCGGCACGGCTTACACCAAGTACAACTACCCCGGCACGTACCAGGACCAGGACTTCCACACCTGCCGCCAGCCGATCACCAACTACCAGGACCGCACCAACGTGCAGGACTGCGAGCTGGTCAACCTGGCGGACCTGGACACCGGCAGCGCCTACGTCCAGACCACCATCGCGCACTACCTGGACGACCTGGGCTCGCTCGGCGTCGACGGCTACCGGATCGACGCCGCCAAGCACATCGCCGCCACCGACCTCGCCGCGATCAAGGCGAAGATGGCCAACCCCAACGCCTACTGGGTCCAGGAGGTCATCTACGGCGCCGGCGAGCCGATCCAGCCCTCCGAGTACACCGGCAACGGCGACGTCGACGAGTTCCGGGTCGGCACCGACCTCAAGCGCATCTTTACCGGCGACAAGCTCGCCAACCTCAGCAACTGGGGCGCCTCCTGGGGCTACCTGCCGAGCGACCAGGCGCGCAGCTTCATCGACAACTGGGACACCGAGCGCAACGGCTCCACCCTCAACTACACCTACGGCAACACCTACACGCTGGCCAACGTCTTCCTGCTGGCCTCGACCTACGGCTCGCCCAACATCTACTCCGGCTACAGCTTCACCAACACGGACGACGGCCCGCCGAACGGCGGCACCGTCAACGCCTGCTACCAGGACGGCTGGAACTGCACCCACGCCTGGCGGCAGATCGCCAACATGGTCGGCTTCCGCAACGCGGTCGCGGGCACCGGGGTGACCGACTGGTGGTCCAACGGCAACAACGCGATCGCCTTCGGCCGCGGCAACCAGGGCTACGTCGCGATCAACCACGAGAGCGGCCCGATCACCCAGACCTTCCAGACCGGGCTCCCGGCCGGGACGTACTGCGACGTCCAGCACGGCGACCCCCAGCCGGGCGGCGGCTGCACCGGCCCGACGTACCAGGTGGGCGCCAACGGGCAGTTCACCGCGACGGTCGGCGCGGGCGACGCGGTCGCGCTGTACGTCCAGCCGGGGACGAACGTCTCCGGCGCCTCGTTCAACGTCAACGCGACCACCTCGTACGGTCAGAACATCTACGTGGTCGGCGACGTCCCGGCGCTCGGCGGCTGGGACCCGGCCAAGGCGCTGCCGCTCTCCTCGGCCGGCTACCCGGTCTGGTCGCTGGCGCTCTCGCTGCCGGGCGGCACGTCCTTCCAGTACAAGTACGTCCGCAAGGACGCGAGCGGCGCGGTGACCTGGGAGTCCGGCGCCAACCGGACGGCGACCGCGCCCGCCTCGGGGAACGTCACGCTGAACGACACCTGGCGGTCGTAGCCCCGGGACCCCTGAGGACCCCCGTCAGCCTGGACTGACGGGGGTCCCTCCTTCGAGCGGGAGCTCCCGTTCAGGCCCTGGATCTCCGGCCTGCAGGCCGGAGAGCGTGTCAACGCTGCTCGCCCGACGAGCAACGACGGGTGAGGGCGGACGGGTAGACGTCCTCAACCCCGCCCGATGTACGGCATCGCCGTCGCCATGACGGTGGCGAACTGCACATTGGCCTCCAGCGGCAGCGCGGCCATGTGCCGGACGGTGCGCGCCACATCGGCCACGTCCATGGTCGGCTCGGGCGCGATCCGTCCGTCCGCCTGCCGCACCCCCGCGCTCATCGCGGCCGTCATGTCGGTCGCCGCGTTGCCGATGTCGATCTGCCCGCAGGCGATCCGGTACGGACGGCCGTCCAGTGAGAGCGACTTGGTCAGGCCGGTGACGGCGTGCTTGGTCGCGGTGTAGGCGATCGAGTGCGGGCGTGGGACGTGCGCGGAGATCGAGCCGTTGTTGATGATCCGGCCGCCCTGCGGGTCCTGAGCCCTCATCTGCCGGAACGCGGCCCGGGCGCAGAGGAAGGCACCAGTCAGGTTGAGGTCGACCACCGCCCGCCAGTCCTCGACCGCCAGCTCCTCCACCGGGACGGCCGGGCCGAAGGTGCCGGCGTTGTTGAACAGCAGGTCCACCCGGCCGTGGCGCCCGGCGGCCGTCGCGAACAGCGCGTCCACCGCGGCAGGGTCGGTGACGTCAGTCGGCACCACCTCGGCCGGAGTGGCGCAGAGCGCGGCCGTCCCGTGCAGCGGCTCGGCCCGGCGCCCGGCCAGCACCACCCGCCAGCCGGCCGCGGCCAGCTCGACCGCGACCGCCCGGCCGATCCCGCTCCCGGCCCCGGTGACGACGGCGGCTCCGGGGGCCGCGACCGCTGCGGAGGTGGCGGTGCCGCCGGTGATCTGCTCGGACATGGTGCTCTCCTCGGTGGACTGGTACCGGTGTGTCACTCTCCGGGCGTGCTGATGAGATCGTTCCGGATGCGCGGGCTGCCGTCACTGGTCAAAGCACCCAAAAACCGGACGGTCCGGCAGGTCCGCCGCTGTGGCCCCCGCCGTCCGGCCCCCGCCGACCGACGGGAGCGGTGAAGGGCTTTACCTGATCGCGAACAAACATTGGATTTCCGGTGGCCGCCTCGCAACCGGCCCACCCCGGCCCACGTCATAAGATCGCAGGAAGGTGCGCTTCCGTAAGCGACGGCGCGCCCACCACTCCGGGGACCGCACCAGCGCCGCGCCCCCGGGCCTGTCCGGCCCCACCGGGGGGCCGCCGCCCGGTCAGAGGGACCGGGCGTGACATCGGTCGGAGAGTCCTCACCGTGCTTAGGCAGTCGTCCCGTTCCCGTGCCGTCCTGACCGGCGCCGCCGTCCTCACCCTGGCCGCCTCGCTCGCGGCCTGTGGGAGTTCCGGCGGCGGGAAGGGGAGCACCTCCGCGGACGGTACCCCGGCCGCGAGCAGCTCGACCGCCGCCGGTGCCACCGCCTCGGCCGCGCCCATCGCCGAGCAGCCCACCCCCGGCAACGGGAAGGTGCAGATGCCGACCGGCCCGGCCCCCAGCATGAACAAGGTGCGGGACACCGCCGCCGGTCCGATCATGATGACCAAGGTGACCGGCCCCAAGTCCGGCGTCACCGGCCAGGTCTGGGTCTGGCTGCCGCCCGAGTACAACGACCCCAAGTACGCCAAGACCGGCTTCCCGGTGCTCACCCTCTACGCGGGCGGCCAGAGCAACGGTTACAACACCTGGACCGACAACCAGCTGCCGATCCAGGAGGAGAACGAGCAGCTGGTCAAGGAGGGCAAGGCCCACCCGTTCATCATGATCATGCCGGTGCAGAACTTCAACAGCGACGAGAAGAACGCGCTGGACTGCTCCGACATCCCGGGCCAGCCCAAGATGGGCACCTGGATGGCCGAGGACATTCCGGACTGGGTCCGCGCCAACTTCCGCACCCTGAAGGGGCGTGACAGCTGGGGCGTGATGGGCGCCTCCACCGGCGGCTTCTGCAGCGCCAAGCTCGCCCTGCAGCACCCGGACGTCTACAAGGTCGCGGTGCCGATCGACGGCTACTTCATCCCGGACTCCGGGCTGTGGAAGGGCCATGACGCCGAGAAGGCCGCCAACAGCCCCAACCAGCTGATCACCCAGGGCAAGGCCGACGTGAAGATGTACGTCACCGCGGGCGGCGCCAACGGCTACGAGAAGGACGTCGTCAAGAGCTGGGTGGCCAAGGCCGTCCCGCCGGTGTCCATCGAGTACTACGAGCAGCCCGGCGGCAAGCACCTCACCTCGGACTTCAAGAAGATGATCCCGGACACCCTGCAGTGGCTCACCAAGAACCTGGCGGGCCCCGCCTCGGACTGAGTCCGGGGGTGGCGCGACGGGAGGGCTTCGGCCCGTGCGCAGGCCCGTGACCTGCGCGTCAATCGGACATTGATTCGCTTCTGATCGACTGCGAGCACCTTGGCTGGGGCGGCCTTCACGGGCCGCCCCAGCCGTCCTGCCACACGTCGTGAAGAGAGTGCCATGCCGATCCACCTGCTGCCCCAGCCCGCTCCCGCCGTGCCCGCGCAGGCGGAGTCCGCCGACTCCCGGCGGACGGACGCGTGCGGGCGGGCCGCGGACGAGGAGCCGGTCACCGTCCGGTTCGCCGGGCTGCGACTCGTGCACGCCGCACTGCGCCGGGACCTCGCCCGGCTGCCCAACGCGCTGCGGCTGCTCCAGCCCGACGAGGATCACAAGGGCGAGGCGCTGCTGCGGCACTGGACCTTCATGACCGCGATGCTGACCTGCCACCACGAGCAGCAGGACACCCGGATCTGGCCGATCGTGCGACGCTTCGCGCCCGAGCTGCGGCTGCTGCTCAACTGGCTGGAGGCCGACCACCACAACCTCGACCACTCCTTCACCCGGGTCACCACGCTGGTCCGGATCGCCAGCCGGGACACCGGCAGCGCCTGGCCGGTCGCGTACGCCATGGAGGATCTGGCGGCCCGGCTGGAGACCCATCTACGGATCGAGGAACGGCAGTTGCTGCCCCGGATGGAGCGGGTGGTCACCGACAACTCCCGGCTCGGCGGCCTGGGCGAGCTGCTCGACCTGCTGCGTTCGGCGGACGGCCCGGGCACGGCGGACGCGCTGGCCTGGCTGCTGGACGGGGTGGAGCCGGCGACGGTGGAGCGGCTGCTGGCCGGGTGCGACGACGACGTCGCCCGCAACTGGCCGCACTGGCAGGCGACCTACCAGCGCTGCACGGCGCCGCTGTGGGGGCCGGCGGGCGACCTGGGCGGGGGAGCGGTCGGCGGGGGGCCGGTCGACGGGAACCTCAGCATCTTCGGCGAGGGCCTCGGCGGTGGCCTGGGGAGCGTCGTCGACTGACCCGCGGCTCTTTTCGCGGGCCGTCGATCTACGCGCGTGGCATGAGCCTCCGGCATATGCCGTACCGGTCGGCATGCCCCGGCGCGTACTCCGGTGCCTACGTCGGTGCTGGTGCCGGTGCTCTCCCCGGCGCCTACTCCGGCAGGCGGTTGAGCCACTCCAGCGGAGCGACCCGGATCGCCGCGTGCGGCGAACCGTCCCACTCCACCGGAAGGCCGACCGTCTCCAACGCGGCCACCACGGCCCGGCCGACCTCCACCGTCCGCCGCTCCGACACCTCGTTCGGCTCGTCCCCGGTGTGGAACGCGCCGTAGCGCAGCATCAGCCCGCGCCCGGCCGCGGCCGCCTCGGTGTCCTGCTGGTGGAAGAAGACGAAGCCGTGCGAATCCTCGTCGGCCTCGTCGCCGATCTCCGCGTAGCCGCAGCCGGCGCAGCAGGTGAAGTCCATCGCCGCGACGATGCCCTGCTCCTCCAGCGCGTCGAAGGCCTCCTCCAGTCGGTCCACGTCCGTGGTCTCCGGCCACGCGGCCTGCTCGGCCAGCCGCTCGGTCCACAGCGGAGCGACGATCCGCTCCGCCTCCTCCTGCGTCAGCCCCTGGTCGTCGAGGACCTCGACCAGGGACTCGGCTATCTCGTCCGGCTCCTGGAAGCCGCACCGGATCAACTCGCGAGCCCGATCCCGGGCTTCGAGCAGCACATCGGGGGTGAGCGCCGTCTCCTGGGTCATGCCCGCATCCTCGCACCCGCCACTGACAATTCCGCCCGTCGCCCCCGTCGGTGCGCTAGCGTCCGCCGGTGACTTCTCTACTCCAACCTCCGCTGATCACCCGACTGCTGGCCGCCGAACGCATCCTCGTGGCCGGCGCCGGCGGCGGCTTCGACGTGTACGCCGGACTGCCGATCGCCCTCGCCCTGCGCGCCGCGGGCAAGGAGGTGCACCTGGCCAACCTCTCCTTCACCCACCTCTACGGCCTGCCCGGCGAGGTCTGGCAGGAGCCCGACGTGGCCAGGATCGGGCCGGACACCCCCGCACCCGAGGGCTACTTCCCCGAGCGCACGCTGGCCCGCTGGCTGCATCTGCACGGGATGCCCGACACCGTGTGGGCCTTCCCGACGGTGGGCGTCCAACTGCTGCGCGAGGCCTACCGCAGACTCGTTGCCCACCTGGGCGTGGACGCGATCCTGCTGGTGGACGGCGGCACCGACATCCTGATGCGCGGCGACGAGGCCGGCCTCGGCACCCCGGAGGAGGACATGGCCAGCCTGGCCGCCGTGGCCGGCCTGCCGGAGGTGCCCGAGCGGCTGGTCGCCTGCCTGGGCTTCGGCATCGACGCCCACCACGGCGTCAACCACGCGCTGGTGCTGGAGAACCTCGCCGCACTCGACCGGGCCGGCGGCTACCTCGGCGCCTTCTCCATCCCGCGCGGCAGCCGGGAGGGCGCGCTCTACCTGGACGCCGTCGAGCACGCCCGGGCCGCCTTCCCGCAGCACCCCAGCATTGTCAACGGCTCGGTGGCGGCGGCGTTGCGCGGCGAGTTCGGCAACGTCCAGTTCACCGAGCGGACGAAGGGCGGCGAGCTCTTCGTCAATCCGCTGATGACGCTCTACTTCGGCGTCACGGTCGAGGCGCTGGCCGCCGAGCACTGCTACCTGGACCGGCTGGAGCACACCGTGCTGACCCGCCAGATCAGCACCGTGATCGAGGAGTTCCGGGACGAACTGCCCCGGCAGCGCCCGCCCCGGCAGTTTCCGCACTGACCGCCGGCGTGGGCGGTGCCGACGGCCCGGCCGGGGCCTCACTGCGCGGCGAGCCTGAACTCCAGGTTGCCGAACCGCACCTGGTCACCCGGCCGGACCGGCACCCCGCCCGCTATCCGCCGCCCGTTCACATGTGTGCCGTTGGTCGAGCCGAGGTCGTACAGCACCCAGCCGCCGTTCTCGTGCCGCAGCTCCGCGTGGTGCCGGGAGACCGAGGCGTCGTGCAGCCGCAGCCCCGAGCCGGGGATGCGTCCGATCGTCAACTGCCCCGCCCCGGTCTGCGGCAGGCTCAGCCTGGGCAGCCGCTCGGTGCGCCAGGCCCGGTCCAGCCGGTCGCCGAAGGCGGAGATCCGGCCGACCGCCCGCAGCACGAAGCGCTCCACCGGCCCGCCGGTGGGCAGTCCGGCCACCGCCGCGTCCAACTCGGCGTGGCTGGTGGCCTGGAGGACGATCTCCATCCGGCCGAGGAAGGTGTCGTGCGACAGCCGGCCGCTGCCCGCGCCCTCGCGCAGCACCCCGAGCGCCGCTTCCCGTTCGGCGTCGGAGGGCCGGGCTCGGCCGGTGGGAAGCTCAGGCTGCGTCATGGCCTGATTGTCGGATCGACCGGCTCGGACTGTCCAGATCACGCCGTGGTCCGGCGCAGGGTTCGTACGTCACTGAGCGACAGACGCTGCTCCCACCTGCGCGGTTCCAGGTGTCGGACGGACCGTCAGGCCTTCCGGGCGGCCGCGAGGATCTTCTCCGTGGTGTGCAGGAACCGGGAGGTGACCGACCCCCGGTAGCCCTTGCCGAACATGTCCTTGGTGACCCACTTGCCGTCCTGCAGGTGCACCACGACGTACGCGGCCCCCGGGTCGGCGCCGAGCACCTCGTAGTCGCCCTTCGCCGAGCGGTGCGGGAGGGCGAGTTCGGCCGGCAGCGGTTCGGAGAGGAAGGCGACCACCAGCCGGATGTCCGGCGTCACCTCGACCCCCCGGAACGGCTCGGCGACGAGCAGTTCGGCCACCTCGTCGACGGTCCGCAGCAGCACCGGCACCGGGTAGCCGAGGGACTGCTCCAGGTGCTCCTCGATCCGCCGGGTCAGCGCGGCGCGGTCCGGTTCGCCGGTACTGAAGAAGACGTTGCCGCTCTGGATGTACGAGCGGACGCTCCCCAGCCCCAGCTCGGCGAAGAGCGCCCGCAGCCGCTCCATCTTCACCGTCCGGCCGCCGACGTTGATGGCCCGCAGGAACGCGATGTAGTTGGTCGTGGTGGTCACCCCGCCAGTGTGGCACCGGCCGCCGACAACGCCCGGTCCGAACTGACTGCCGCGCCCGGCCGTTCGTGCCCGGCGGTTGTCGGTGCCGGATGCCAGACTGGCGCCATGGCTACCTGGCAGGATTTCGAGCACGAGGCACCCGAACTCGCGGCCCTGGTACGGGCCCGGTTCGAGGCGAACAAGCACCACGTCCTGGCGACGCTGCGCAAGGACGGTTCACCCCGGGTGAGCGGGTCGGAGGTCGACTTCGTCGGCGCCGACGCCTGGCTGGGGTCGATGTACCACGCGGTCAAGGCGCGCGACCTGCAGCGGGACGCCCGCTTCGCACTGCACGCCCACCCGGGCGACGAGACCATGGCCGGCGGGGACTCCAAGATGTCCGGCCGTGCGGTGGAGGTCACCGACGAGGACGAGATCGCCGCCTTCTCGGCCGAACTGCCCGAGCCACCGCCCACCCCGTTCCACCTGTTCCGACTGGACCTCCAGCAGGTGGTGCACACCGCCCTGGAGGGCGACCGCCTGCTGGTCCACAACTGGCACCCGGGCCGGCCGGTACGGACGACCCAGCTCCACTGACCGGCCCCGGTGGTCGATCCGGCTACGGCAGAACGGACTTGAGCGCCTCGGGAGTCCGGGCCACCACGGCGTGCCCGTCGTCCGCGGTGATGATCGGGCGCTGGATCAGCACGGGGTGCTCGGCCATCGCCGCGATCCAGCGCGTCCGCTCGTCCGCCTCCCGGGGCCACTCCTTCATCCCCAGGTCCTTCGCGACCTGCTCGTCGGTGCGGGTGATGTCCCACGGCTCCAGGCCCAGGCGCTCCAGCACCTGCTCCAGCTCGGCCGCCGTCGGCGGTTCCTCCAGGTAGCGCCGCACGGTGTACTCCACTCCGGCGGCGTTCAGCTCGCCGAGCGCCGTCCGGCACTTGCCGCAGCGCGGGTTGATCCAGATCTCCATACCGGCAACCCTATCGAGGCCCGCGGCCGAACCACCCGCACCGGGAACTTCACGGCGCCCGCCGGTGGTTCACGGACCAGGAACCATCGTCATCGGAGGGGAGCACCGGATGGACGGCGCGGCGATCGTCGAGCAGCTGATGACCACGGAGGTCAGGGCCGACCCGTACCCGCTGTACGCGAGGGCGCACGAGCTCGGCCCGGTGGTCCCGGCCGGGGACGGGATGTACCTGGTGAGCAGCTACGCGGCCGTCAACAAGGTGCTGCGCACCCCCGCCTTCGGCGTCGCGACGGCCGACATGATGGCGGGCGTGGCCCCGGAGTTCACCGAGCACTCCTCGCTCGCACTGTTCGGCCGTTCGATCCTCCAGCGCAACGCGCCCGACCAGCCCCGGGTCCGCTCGCTGATCGCCTCGGTGTTCACCGCCCGCCGGGTCGCCGCGCTGCGCCCGGCGGTGGAGGCGGCGGTCGACCGGCTGCTGGACGGGATGGCCGAGCAGGGCGCCGACGGCTCGCCGGTGGACTTCATGGACGCCTTCGCCTTCCGGCTGCCGGTCGGGGTGATCTGCGAGCTGCTCGGCGTCCCCGAGCAGGACCGGTACCGCTTCCGCGACCTCGCCGCCGACCTGACCGTCGCGCTGGAGATCATCCAGGACCTGGACGAGCTGGGCGACGCCGACCGGGCCGCCGACGAGCTGTCCCGGTACTTCACCGAGCTGGCCGCCGAGCGCCTGGCCCGTCCGCAGGACGACCTGGTCAGCGACCTGGCCCGGATCGCCGCCGAGGACGGCGAGCGGCTCTCCGCCGAGGAACTGCTGGCCAACCTGGTGCTGCTGCTGGTGGCCGGGTTCGAGACCACCACCAACCTGCTCGGCAACGGCCTCGCCCTGCTGTTCCGCCATCCCGAGGTGGCCGCCGGGCTGCGCAGCGGCGTGATCACCCCAACCGGCTTCACCGACGAGGTGCTGCGCTTCGACTCTCCGGTCCAGGCCACCGCGCGGGTCGCGCTGGAGGAGGGCCTGTCCATCGAGGGCCTGCCCGTCCCGCCCGGCAGCACGGTGACCCTGCTGATCGGCGCGGCCCACCACGACCCGGACCGGTACGACCGCCCCGAGGTGTTCGACCCGACCCGTACCGACAGCCAGCCGCTGAGCTTCGGCGGCGGGCAGCACTTCTGCCTGGGCTACCAACTGGCCCGGGCGGAGGCCGAGGTCGCGGTGCCCGCCCTGCTGGACCGCTTCCCCCGGCTCGCCCGGGGCGGGGTCCCGACCCGGCGCGACCGGCTGGTGCTGCGCGGCTTCGAGACCCTGCCGGTGACGGTTCGCTGACCTGCGCTGGCCCGCTGCTTCCGTGGGTGCCTCCGGGCCCCGGTCCTCGACCTGGTCGCCGAGGCCGTCGTCTTGGACGCGGTCGCGGCCGGCTTCCTGCTGACCGCCCTGCCCGTGGCGGCCGCGTTCAGCTACGGCCCGGTGCTGACCGCCGCCACCACGGGCGGCTCGCTGGCACTGCAACTGCTGCTGGCCCTGCGCGCGGGCCACATCAACGAGCAGCACCACGTCTGGGTCTACAGCGCCACCCTGCTTTCCGGGGTGATGGGCACCGCCCTGTCCTGGCAGCGCACCCGGCAGAACCGCAACCTGCTCCAGGCCCGTACGGTCGCCGAGACCCTCCAGCGCACCGTGCTGCGGCCGGTCCCCGAGCGGGTCGGCGGCCTGCGGGTGGCCGGGCTCTACCGCCCGGCCCAGCCCGAGGTGCTGGTCGGCGGCGACCTGTACGAGGTGTGCGACACCCGCTTCGGCGTCCGGGTGCTGCTCGCCGACGACCTCGCCGTCCTCGCTGTCACCCCGGAACCGGGCCCGGCGGGGTAGCGCTCCCGGGGCCCGCCCACTCCCACAGGTTCGCGAACAGCACCGCCTGCTCCCGGGCGTCGTCCAGCGCGTGGTGGGTGTGCGGCAGCTCCGGGAGCAGCTCCGGCGGCATCGACCGCTTCCCGATCCCGGCGAACGGCACCCCCGCCCGCGCCGCGTACAGCGTCTTCAGGTCCAGGCACCCGGAGTGCCCGAACGGGCTGGCGCCGGTGAACCGCATCAGGTACCAGTACAGGAACTGCCAGTCGTACACGGCCGGATAGGCCACCATCACCGGCCGGTACCGCCGACCCCGAGGTCCGGTCCGCGACTTCTCCACCCACTGCCCGAACTCCCGCAGCGCCACCCCGGGCTCCGTCCCGCCCGTCTCCAGAGCCGCCCGATCCAGCCCCGACACGGCCAGCGCCTCCGGGTCGTACTCCGCACTGATCGGCCGCAGCTCCCGGTAGAACGCCGCCGCCTCCGGATCCGCCCGCCGGAACCCCTCCCCGTCATGCCACCCGGCCACCACCGCCCCGAAGCTCACCATCGAGTACGGTCCCGGGATCGGCCCGTCCGCCTCCACGTCCACCGACACGTACACCGTCGGCGTCACCTTGCCGCTTCTGCTCCCCACGCCCCCATCCAACCTGCCCTGGCAAGCGAATTTAACGGCCCGCAGTGGAGCCGCGCACCGCCGGCGGGAACGCCGGCGGGGGCGCGGACGTGGTGTCCGCGCCCCCGCCGGGTGGGTGCTTCTTACAGGTCGTAGTACAGCTCGAACTCGTGCGGGTGGGGCCGGAGGGCGATCGGGGCGATCTCGTTGGTGCGCTTGAAGTCGATCCAGGTCTCGATCAGGTCCGGGGTGAAGACGTTGCCCGCGAGGAGGTACTCGTGGTCGGCCTCCAGGGCCTCCAGGACGGCCGGGAGGGAGGAGGGGACCTGCGGGACGTTGGCGTGCTCCTCGGGGGCGAGCTCGTAGAGGTCCTTGTCGACGGGCTCCAGCGGCTCGATCTTGTTGCGGATGCCGTCGAGGCCGGCCATCAGCATGGCGGAGAAGGCCAGGTACGGGTTGGAGGACGGGTCCGGCGCACGGAACTCGATGCGCTTGGCCTTGGCGTTGGAGCCGGTGATCGGGATGCGGATCGCGGCCGAGCGGTTGCGCTGCGAGTAGACCAGGTTGACCGGCGCCTCGAAGCCCGGCACCAGGCGGTGGTAGGAGTTCACCGACGGGTTGGTGAAGGCCAGCAGCGAGGGGGCGTGCCGGAGCAGGCCTCCGATGTAGTAGCGGGCGGTGTCGGACAGGCCGGCGTAGCCCTGCTCGTCGTAGAAGAGCGGTGAGCCCTCGCTCCACAGCGACTGGTGGACGTGCATGCCCGAGCCGTTGTCACCGAAGATCGGCTTCGGCATGAAGGTGGCGGTCTTGCCGTTCCGCCAGGCGACGTTCTTGATGATGTACTTGAACAGCATCAGGTCGTCGGCCGCGTGCAGCAGGGTGTTGAACTTGTAGTTGATCTCCGCCTGGCCGGCCGTGCCGACCTCGTGGTGCTGGCGCTCGACCTCCAGTCCGGCCTTGGCCAGCTCCAGCGACATCTCGGCGCGCAGGTCGGCGAAGTGGTCCACCGGCGGGACGGGGAAGTAGCCGCCCTTGTACTTGACCTTGTAGCCGCGGACGTCGCCCTCGGCGGCGCCGGTGTTCCAGGCACCCGCCTCCGAGTCGATGTGGTAGAAGGACTCGTTGGCGCTGGTCTCGAACCGCACCGAGTCGAACACGTAGAACTCGGCCTCGGGCCCGAAGAAGGCGGTGTCGGCGATGCCGGAGGAGGCGAGGTAGGCCTCGGCCTTTTTGGCGACGTTGCGGGGGTCGCGGCTGTAGGCCTCGCCGGTGACGGGGTCCTGGATGAAGAAGTTGATGTTGAGGTGCTTCTCGGCCCGGAACGGGTCGAGGCGGGCCGTGGCGAGGTCCGGCACCAGGGCCATGTCGGACTCGTGGATGGCCTGGAAGCCGCGGATCGACGAACCGTCGAACATCAGGGTCTCGGACGGGTCGAAGGTCGCCGCAGGTACGGAGAAGTGCTGCAGTACGCCCGGCAGGTCGCAGAAGCGGACGTCGACGAACTTCACGTCGTTGTCCTGGATGAACTGCTTCACTTCGGCGGCGTTGTTGAACATCCATCCTCCTCGGCGTGCGAATTGGGCTCACCCTAGGAATGGGTCGTTTCCAGTCGGTGACCCGCTCGTTTCCTAGATGTTAACCGCGACCACCGAACGGGTGGCAAAGGCGTACGGTACGGGGCAAATCACCCCGCCGACCTGGGGGCCCTTGGGGTGGTGGTCTGGACCACTTGGTAAGCCCGGCGATCGGGATTCACCCGGTCGTGGACGAGTCTGGCATGACGCCCCGCCCGGAGGGGAGCCGGTGCGGGCGCTCGGAGTGAGCCCGGTTAGTGTGGATTCGTGGACACCAGAGAAGCGTTGGGATCGTGGATCGACGGCCCTAAGGCGGCCGCCGAGAAGATGGGCGCCGACTTCGGCTACCGCGGCGAGCGCCTCGGTCTGCCCCAGGAGGGCCCCGGATCGATCGCGGGCCCCGGTCGACGGATCGGCTCCCTGTTCGTGGACGGCTGGCTGGTCGCCCTGGTGTCCTACGGCCTGCTCGCCAAGGGCGACCAGGCCGAGGCCAACCTGTGGACCCTCCCGCTCTACTTCCTGGTCGCGGCCGTCCTGCTCGCTACCACCGGCACGACCGTCGGCAAGCGGCTGTTCGGCCTCCGGGTGGTCCGCCTGGACGGCAGCCGGGCGACCATCCCGCAGATCCTGCTGCGCACCGTCCTGCTCTGCCTGGTGGTGCCGGCGCTGGTCTGGGACCGCGACACCCGGGGCCTGCACGACAAGGCGGTCGGCACGGTCGAGGTCCGGATCTGAGGCGAGGTCCGGACCTGACGAGTGCCGCACGACGGCTGAACGCCGAACGGCCCCGCTGAGGGATCAGCGGGGCCGTTCTCATGTCGTCAGGGGAGGGGTCAGCGAGCCTGGCCGCCCTTGGGCATCCGGGCGCCCTTGGGCATCGGGCCCTTGGGGATCGGCGCCTTGGAGAGCAGGTCGCCCAGCGCGCGCAGGCGGTCGTTGGTCTCGGTGACCTGGGCGGGGGTGATGGCGCGGGGCAGGCGCATCAGGTGGATCTGCAGCTTCTTCAGCGGGATCTCCCCCTCGCCGTTGCCCACCACGATGTCGTGGACCGGCACGTCGCCGACCACCCGGGCCATCTTCTTCTTCTCGGAGGCCAGCAGCTGGCGCACCCGGTTCGGGTTGCCCTCGCCGATCAGCGCGATGCCCGCCCGGCCCACGGCGCGGTAGACCGCGTCCTGGTTGCGGGTGACCGCGACCGGGGTCGAGCTGGAGCTCCAGCCGCGCCGGATGTTGTTCAACACCGCGGCCACGGCGCCCGGCTGCCCCTCCATCTGCCCGAACGCGGCGCGCTCGGCCCGGCGTCCGAAGACGATCGCCATGGCCAGCACGGCCACGATGAAGCCCAGGATGCCCAGGTAGATGGGGTGGTCGATCGCGAAGCCGATGGCGAGGAACACGCCGAAGGTCAGCAGGCCGACGCCGGCGATGATCAGGCCGATCTTGGTGTCGACCTTCTTGGTCATGGTGTACGCCAGGCGGATCTGCTTCAGTCGCCCGGGGTTCTCGGATGTTTCCCTCGCCATAACGCTCATGGTACGTGGCACGGGTACGGGATATCCAAGCCCGGGTACCGGTTCGCCCGAACCGTGACCCGTGTGCCCACGCGCTGTCGCGCAAAGCGACGCCCGGCCCCACTCGCCGACGAATCGTTTCGCCTGCGGCCGGGCCGCCTCACCGCCGTGCGGAGCGTGCCCCCGCCGTACCCGTCGCCCCTGCCGTCGGCGCGTCGTGCCGGCGGTCCGCCGCGTACCGGCGGTTCTCGCACACGGCGGCCCAGGCGTTGAGCCGCGCGTGCCGTTGGCCGGGTGCCAGCAGGACGCTCTCGGCGAACCGCAGCGCCGCCCCCACCGACCGGATCCGCATCCGCATCCCGAACAGCTCCTCTCGTGGCTGAGAAGAATCGAACGCTTGCCAGGCGTCCATCATCCCCACTCTGTGTTACCAGTCCGTGACCGGGCAGTCAAAGCGTGGTGAAACCCGGAAGGGCGGAGCCGCAGCTCCGCCCTTCCAATGGCCCAGTGGCCGAAACCGTTCCCCGACGCGTCAGACCGCGGCCTGCTCGCGCCGCTCCAGCGCCTGCCGGTACAGGCGCCCGGCCCGGTACGACGAACGCACCAGCGGCCCCGACATGACACCCGCGAAGCCCAGCTCCTCGGCCTCCTGCTGGAGCTCGACGAACTCCTGCGGCTTCACCCAGCGCTCCACCGGGTGGTGGCGCAGTGAGGGGCGCAGGTACTGGGTGATGGTGATCAGCTCGCAGCCGGCCCCGACCAGGTCGGCCAGCGCCTGGCTGACCTCCTCGCGGGTCTCGCCCATGCCCAGGATCAGGTTGGACTTGGTCACCAGTCCGGCCGCGCGGGCCTGGGTGATGACGTCCAGCGAGCGCTCGTACCGGAACGCGGGGCGGATCCGCTTGAAGATGCGCGGCACCGTCTCGACGTTGTGCGCGAGCACCTCGGGGCGCGAGGAGAAGACCTCGGCCAGCTGCTCGGGCACCGCGTTGAAGTCGGGGACCAGCAGCTCGACGCCGGTGCGGCCGCCCGCGCGGTCGGCGGTCATCGCGTGCACCTGGCGGACGGTCTCGGCGTACAGCCAGGCGCCACCGTCCTCCAGGTCGTCGCGGGCGACGCCGGTGATGGTGGCGTAGTTGAGGTCCATGGTGAGGATGGACTCGGCGACCCGGCGCGGCTCGTCGCGGTCGAACTCGGCGGGCTTGCCGGTGTCGATCTGGCAGAAGTCGCAGCGGCGGGTGCACTGGTCGCCGCCGATGAGGAAGGTCGCCTCGCGGTCCTCCCAGCACTCGAAGATGTTGGGGCAGCCGGCCTCCTGGCAGACCGTGTGCAGCCCTTCCTTCTTCACCAGCGACTGGAGGGCGTTGTACTCCGGGCCCATCTTCGCGCGGGTCTTGATCCACTCGGGCTTCCGCTCGATGGGGGTCTCGCTGTTGCGGACCTCCAGGCGGAGCAGCTTCCTGCCGTCGGGCGCGACAGCGGACACGTGCGACTCCTAGAACTAGACGGGGTACCCCCAGGGTACGCCTGTGGTTGTACGGCCTGTGCCGGGCCTGTCGCCCTGCAATCGCAGGGCAACGCGGCTACCGGCCAGTAGATTCCCAGTGGCTGGAGGGTTTCAGTGGCCGGGCGTGGGGCGTCGGCGACTGAATGCCGACGGCTTCAGCGGCTGAGCGCCGGCTCCGGCAGCTCGGCGAAGACGTCCTTCAGGTGCCGCTCGACGGTCGGCAGCGCCTCGCCCACGCCGAAGTCGCGCCCCAGCTCGCCGGCCAGCGAGGCGACGCCCGCGTCCCGGATGCCGCAGGGCACGATCTTGTCGAAGTACGTCATGTCGGGGTCGCAGTTGAGCGCGAAGCCGTGCATGGTCACCCCGCGGGCGACCCGGACGCCGATCGCGGCGAGCTTGCGGTCGCCGCCGCGCTGGCCGGCGTTGGACGGCGCGTACTCCGGCCCGGCCAGCCGCGGGTCGATGCCCAGCGGCAGACCCATCCGCAGGGTCAGCTTGCCGATGTCCACCACCTCGGCCGGGTCCACCACGGCGTCCGGGAGGTTCTCGCCCAGCACCCAGACCCCGCTGCGGCCCTCGACCCGGGTGGTCCCGACGCCGAAGTCGGCGGCGGCGCGGATCAGCGCCTCCTCCAGCCGACGGACGTACGCGATCACGTCGATCGGGTCGGGCAGCTTGATGATCGGGTAGCCGACCAGCTGGCCGGGGCCGTGCCAGGTGATCTCCCCGCCCCGGTTGACCTCGACCACCGGGGTGCCGTCCAGCGGCAGGTCGGCGGGGTTGGTCCGCTTGCCCATGGTGTAGACGGGCGGGTGCTCCAGCAGCAGCACGGTGTCGGGGATCTCGTCCGCGACCCGCAGCGCGTGCAGGCGCTGCTGCTCCGCCCACGCCTCCTCGTAGGGGACGACGTGCTCGCCTATGCCCATCCGTACGAAACGCACGTTCTCGCTCACCGCTGCCGCTCCTTGCCAGGCGTTCGAGACCAACCTCGCCACTGTACGCCCACGCCCGTACAAGCCGTTCAGCCGCCCGAGAGCAGCTGCAGCCGCAGCGCCAACTGCAGTTCCAGGGAGCGCTCCGGCTGGTTCCAGTCCCGTCCGAGCAGCGCCTCGACCCGGTCCAGCCGCTGCACCACGGTGTTCACGTGGACGTGCAGCTCGTCCTTGGCCCGGGTCAGGCTGCCGCCGCAGTCGAAGTAGGCGCGCAGGGTGCGGACCAGCTCGGTGCCGCGCCGGGCGTCGTAGGCGAGCAGCGGGCCGAGCGTCGCGCCGACGAAGCCGTCCACGTCGTGGCCGTCGCCGAGCAGCACCCCGAGGAAGCCCAGCGCGCCGGCCGAGGCGCCCTCCCCGGCGCGGCCGAGCGCCCGCAGGGCGCGCACGCAGCGCAGGCCCTCGGCGTACGAGGCGACCAGTGCCGGGGGGCCGGCGGCGGGGCGGCCGGCGCCGACGGTGACCGGGAAGCCGGCCAGCCGGGCCAGCCGCTCGGCGGCCTGCCGGGCGGTCTCCTCGGGGCCCTCGGCCGGGCCCGGTTCGAGCGGCACCAGCAGCACCACCGCCTCGCCGTGTTCGGCGCTGACGCCCCGGGAGCCGAACAGGTACCGCCGGGCGGCGCCCGCCAGCCGTCCCCGTTCGTCGCCGTGCCCGTCCGCCGGTTCCGCGACCAGCACCAGGTGCGGCCGTGCGAGGTCGACCCCGAGCCGGCGGCCGCGCGCGGTGAGCCCGGCCGGGTCGCGCCCGGGGGCGGTGAGCAGGTCGGTGAGCAGCTCGCCGCGGACCCGGTTCTCGGTCTCCGCCACCGAGCGGCGCAGCAGCAGGAGCAGCGCGGTCACCACGCTGGCCCGCTCGAACAGCCGCCGGTCGGCGTCGTCGAGGTCGGGCCGTCCGCGCAGCACCATGGTGCCGAGCGCGTCGTGCCCGGCCAGCACCGCGCACACCCACAGCTCGCCGTGCCGGACGGACCGGCCCTCGGTCCGGGACGCGGCCACCGCCCCGGCCAGCTCGGCGACGGGCGTCGGCCGTCCGGCCAGCGGCTCGCCCTCGGCGTCCAGGACCGCTATCTCCCCGTCCAGCAGGTGTGCGACGGCGGCGGCGACGTCCGGCACCTCGGCGCCGCGCAGGACGAGGTCGGTGAGCCGGTCGTGCGCCTGCTCGGCGCGCTGGACGGCGGCGGAGTGGGCCCGGACCAGCTCGTTGGCGGCGTTCAGCTCGGCGAGCGCGGCCCGGGTGTCGGCCAGCGACTTGGCGGTGTCCAGGGCGATCGCGGCGTGCGCGGCCAGGGAGCAGAGCAGCGCGACCTCGTCGGGGGAGAAGGCGCGCGGTGAGCGGTCGGCGGCGAACAGCACGCCGATGACCTGCCCGCCGAGCAGCAGCGGCACCCCGATGATCGCCACCAGTCCCTCGTCCAGCACGCCCGCGTCGATCGTGCCGGTGTGGTGGAAGCGTTCGTCGGTGCGGTAGTCGGGAGTGGCGTACGGGCGGGCGGTCTGCGCGACCAGCCCGCCCAGGCCGTCGCCGAGGCTGAGCCGAAGGGTCTGGAACAGTACGGAGACGGAGCCGTCGGTGACCCTCATGTAGGTGTCGCCCGCGGCCTCGTCCGGCAGGGTCAGGTACGCGGTGTCGGTGCCGAGCAGCATCCGGGCCCGGCGGACGATCGCCTGCAGCACGGTGTCCAGCTCCCGGGAGGCGGCGAGGTCCCCGGCGGTGTCGAACAGGGCGGTCAACTCGGTCTCGCGGCGTCGGTGTTGACGCAGCGTGCGATGAACCCGCAGGGCCTGCCAGGTGGCGCCGTCGATCTCGGCGAGCACGGCCGACGGCGCCCCGCGCCGACGGGCGTCGGCCAGCACCTCGGCGAAGTCCTCGGTGGCGGCGCCGGAGGCGAGCAGGTCGAGCAGCCGCCGCAGTGCGGGCGCGGAGCTCTCGTCGGGGTGGTTCATGGTGCGGGCCGCCAATCGGCGTCGGTTCCGACGGTTGCGAGGAATCGCGATGCTATCGGCTCAACCGTCAGGCCACAGCGGGCTTTTTGACCGCCGTGCCGTCCGACGGCTGCTCCTCGGCCTCGGTGAGGTCCTGCCCCCTGGTCTCCCGTGCGCACAGCACCGCCAGCACCGTGATCACCGCCGCGAGGGCCACGTACACCGAGATGGGGGTGGCGTTGCCGTAGTCCTTGAGCAGCGCGGTCGCGATCAGCGGGGCGGGCGCCCCGGCCGCCACCGACGCGAACTGGGCGCCGATCGAGGCCCCCGAGTACCGCAGCCTGGTCGCGAACAGCTCGGAGAAGAAGGCCGCCTGCGGCGCGTACATGGCGCTGTGGAACACCAGGCCGACGGTCACCGCGAGCACCAGCGCCCCGAACGATCTGGTGTCCACCATCCCGAAGAACACGAACGCCCAGATCCCGACCCCGGCCGCGCCCACCAGGTACACCGGCTTGCGCCCGACCCGGTCCGACAGCGCGCCGAACAGCGGGATCAGCGCGAACTGGATCGCCGAGGCGATCAGTACGGCGTTCAGCGCGCTCTGCTTGTCGAAGTGGGCGTGACTGACGGCGTACGTGAGCACAAAGGTCGTCATCACGTAGTACGAGATGTTCTCCGCCATCCGCGCGCCCATGGCCACCAGCACCTCCCGCCAGTGGTGCTTCAACACCCCCACCAGCGGCGCCGGTTCGGACTCCGGCTTGTTCGCCGTCGCCTGCCGGAACAGCGGCGACTCCTCCACCGCCAGCCGGATCCACAGCCCGACCCCGACCAGCACCGCCGACAGCAGGAACGGCACCCGCCACCCCCACGCCAGGAACGCGCTGTCCGACTGCACCGCCGTCATCAACGACAGCACCCCCGCCGCCAGCAGGTTCCCGGCCGGCGCCCCGCCCTGCGGCCACGACGCCCAGAACCCCCGCCGCCGCCGGTCCCCGTGCTCCGACACCAGCAGGACCGCCCCGCCCCACTCCCCGCCGAGCGCGAAGCCCTGCACCAGCCGGAGCGTCGTCAACAGCACCGGCGCCGCCACCCCGACCGACCCGTACGTCGGCAGCAACCCGATCGCCGTGGTCGACCCGCCCATCAGCAGCAGGCTCACCACCAGCAGCTTCTTGCGCCCGACCCGGTCCCCGAAGTGCCCGAACACCAACGCCCCGAGCGGCCGTGCCGCGAACCCGATCGCATAGGTCAGGAACGACAGCAGCGTCCCGGTCAGTGGATCGCTGTTCGGGAAGAACACCTTCCCGAACACCAGGGCCGCCGCCGTCCCGTAGAGGAAGTAGTCGTACCACTCGATCGTCGTGCCGATCAGACTCGCGGCCACCACTCGCGGGAGTGAACCGGTCGCCGCCGAACCACGTGCAGGGTCCTTCATGGGTCACCACTTCCAGGTCCAGGGGGGAGCGGACGATGTCGCCACAACGTAGGAATTCCCGGGCCTGCGGCCCATGTCGGCAACCCACATACCTGAGACGGCGAGCATGGGCACTGGGACCACGTGCCTCACAAGCGTGAGAGTCCTCCAGGCTGCCCTGGAGGACTCTCGCGCGGTGCTTCTCCGTGTTACCTGCGGCGCCTGAGGCGCCAGCGGGCGGCGAAGGACGGGCGCTGGGGGGCGACGGGATCGGGCGTGCGGTCCAGGGCGTCCTCGGGCAGGCCGAGTTGCTCGCGGATCTGCCGCCGGGCCGTGCGGATCCGTGGCACCGGGGAGGCCTCCTGGGCGGAGCGCCTCCGCGCGGGGTTGCGGTCGGGGCGGTCGTCGCCGCCCAGCAGGAGTTCCAGGGCCGCGGTGTAGTGGTCGAGGGCCCGGTCGAGGTGGCCGGCGTCGGCCAGGTAGCCGGCGAGCTGCTCGTGGTCGTAGGAGCCGCCGGCCGAGCGGATGTGCTTCTCGGCGGCCTCGACCACCGCCCAGGCCTCGTCGGCCCGGCCGACGGTGAACAGCTCGTAGGCGTGGAGCGGGAGCACCCAGTTCTGGTCCGGGTACTCGTGGCGGGCCGCCGTGACTTCGGAGAGGAGTTCCAGGGCCCGGGCGTGGTTGTCGTCGTCGGACCAGCACAGGGCGGCCTGCCCGAGGTAGTACAGGCGCTGCTCGCCGCTCTCGGTGGCGGCGGCCTCCTCCAGGTCGCGTGCGTCGCGCGCCGGTTCGTAGGTGGGCTTGTCGGACGTCATGTCTTCCTCGGTCTCCAAAAGAATGTCCGTGCTCAAGCAGACCGGGGCGGGGCGCTCGGCGCCCCGCCCCGGTCAGGTACTGCTCAACTGTCATCCATGGCAGCGGGGGAGCTGGAGCACCCGCTCACCCCCGGGAATCTTGGTCCGCCTGCCGGACTTCCGCGCTATATGCGTTGAGATCCTCGTCTGAAGATCTCGGATTGCCTGGTCCTCTTGCGTTCATGCCGGAAGACTGCGGCCAGGGATCGGGCGGAAAGCCGCCCGATCCCTGGCCGCGGTATCGCTAGTTACCGGCCACTAGTACCGATATCGCCAGGAGAGGTCCTCCACCTCCTCGGGGATGGTGCTGAACAGAACCCGATAGAGCGGGCCGTCCACCGGCTCGGCGCCCGGGTCGGCAGCGAAGCGGACCGAGTACTCGGCGTCCGCCGCGGAGATCATCGTGAACCCTGCCTCCCGGACCAGCTCGACGATGGCCTGCTCGGTGCCGGCGGCCGGTTCCTCGACCACCTCGACGCTGAGGATGCGGAATCTCCGCGGCCAGCCCCTGGTCACGCGCGTGAGCATGGCGTACGGGCCGACCATGGACAGCTTCAGCTTCCACTCGGCGCGGCGCTGGATCAGGTCGTAGTCGAAGCAAGTGTTGTCGTTCAGGTCGGTCATGTCCTCGACCTTGACGATCTCGGCGAGTTCCGCGACCAGATCGCGGTAGGGCTGCTCGTTGAAGGCCCTGGCCGTGAAGCTGAAATCAGGGTCTTCCAGAGTGCCGTAGGTGAGGCGGGCACGGTCGAGATAGCCCTCGATGCGGGCCTCCTGGCTGCTATCCCCAGGGCGTGCCATGGATCTTCCCCTTCCCGATCGTCACTCGGACCCTGTGCTGCGGTCGGACCTGACCGAAGTGCGAGGAGCTTCGGTCGATGTTCTCGATGGTTCCCACGGTGAAGCGGCGGGGGAGCCGGAGCACCCGCTCACCTCCGTCTTTACCGGTCTTCCTGCCGATCTTCCACGCTACATGCGTCAGGAATTCCGCGCGCTTGTTGCTGACGGTCCAGATCGATGTCGACTGGGGCCCCTTTTTGGAATTGGCGGGAGGATTGATCCGCCGGTTGTGCTCCTTTGTACCCGCGTAGTGGGCAGCCTGCTCCTGCCGGCTGATCTGCGGCCAGTGCTTGTTCTTGAACTTGTTCTTCGCCTGCCTGATCTGGTTGTTGACCGCGATCTTGACCGGGCGGCCGTGGCGCGTCTCACCGAGCCAGGTCGCGCCGCGCTTGGCGCCAGGGCCCGCGTGCTTGGCGAGCTTGCCGACGACCATGTAGCTGGCGACGTCCTTGAAGGCCTGCTTGTAGTTGCCGTGGTAGACGTCGCTGGCGACGTGGGCTCCGTAGATGACGGTGTTGATGGCGCGTGCGCCCTTGCCCACGGTGCTGGCGACGCGAGCGGCCTTCGAGGCCATGGATGCTGCGCGCAGCGGGATCGCGGCCTCGCCGACCACCGGGACGTAGGAGGCGACGGCGAGTAGGGCCTGACCGCAGTTGCCCCACCCGGGGTGTTCCGCGCAGTTGACCACGTCGGCCGCGCCGGACACCTGGTAGACGAAGTTGAGCCCCGTGCCCACGGCGTCCATCGGGTGGTGGATGATCTCCGACCCGGCCGATTCGACCTTGTCGACGGCCTTGCCGACGACGTGGCAGGCCGACTTCAACCACTTGGGGCAGTGCCCGTCGGGGTCGGTGAAGGCCAGCGGGTCACCATCGGCGTAGGCGTAACGGTCCTGGCCGATGCTCGGGTTGGGGTCCGACCACCACGGGTCCATGCCCTCGGCCGCGTAGCGGTCGGGGAGGTCCGAGACGACGTGGTCGGGGTTGTAGGTGTCGCGCGAGACGAAGTTGCTGGTCGACGGGTCGTACCAGCGGGACAGCATGTTGACCTTGCCCGTGGTCGGGTCCGTGTAGCCGGACTGGAACCCGAGCAGGTGCTTGGCACCGCCGGTGGCGATGGTGTTGCCCAGCGGGTCGTACGCCGCTGAGTCGGCCAGCGCCGTGCCCGCCGCGGTGAAGTCGCCGACCAGGTCTTCGTGCTGGTCGGTCAGGGCGATGGTGTTGGTGCCTCCCTGGGAGATGCCGGTGATCGCGCCATGGGGGTCGCGAGAGTAGGTGGCGGTGCCGTCCGAGGCGACCTCGTTGCCGGTGCCCGAGTAGGCCAGCGTGGTCGACCCGGTGGTCACCATCCGGTCGAGGGCGTCGTAGTCGTAGCTCTGCGTCCCGTCGGCCTTGAGCCGGTCGAACGCGTCGAACTGCATGGCCTCGGTGGCCGTCGACCCGGTCGGGGTCTTGCCGGACATGGTGCCGCGGGCCGTGTAGGTGTAGCTCGCGGTGCCGTCCGAGATCAGCCGGTTACGGGCGTCGTAGGTCTGTGCCCGCGAGCCGATCTGGGTGCGGTTACCAGACGCGTCGTAGGCGTACGCCGTGTTCGCGGTCCCGTTGTTCCACGAGGTCAGGCGCCCGGTCTGGTCGTAGGTGTAGGTGTTGGTGGCTGCGCCGGCGAAGCCCGTGGTGGTCTTCGACGTCATCTGGTCGTCGAGGTTGTAGGCGTACGCGATGGACGAGACGGTGGCACCACCGGCGGTGGTGACGCTGTCGCCGGTGAGTCGGTGCAGCGGGTCGAAGGAGAGGTTCCTGGTGTTGTTGCCGGCCCCGTAGTTGACGGTGGCGGGCTGGGAGTCCTTGTCGTAGCCGTAGGTGGCCGTGGTCGCGGTGACCGGGTCGGCCAGGGTGGCCAGTCGGCCGGCCTTGTCGTAGGTGTAGGTGGAGGTGCCGGAGGCGTCCGTCCTGGTGGTCGCCTTCCCCGCGCCGTCATAGGCGAAGGAGGAGGTCCCGGAGGGGCCTGCGGCGGACAGCAGCTGCCCGCGGTCGTTGTAGGCGAACGTGTCGTTCGTCGTGGGAGTGGCCGCAGAGGTGACCCGGCCCATCAGGTCGTAGCCGAAGGTGTGGTCCCGGGTGGCGCTCTCGGCGCCGGTGCCGGTCTCCTTGGTCAGCCGTCCGAGCGGGTCGTAGGTGCGGTTGCGGGTGACGTTGCCCGGCTCCGCCAGGGTGACGGGCTGTCCGTCCGCGTCGTAGCCGGTGGTGTAGCTGCGGTCGCCCGCGTTGGGGTAGGCCGTGGTGGTCGGTTCGATCTGGGACTCGGGCAGGTTCCAGCTGTTGTAGGTGGTCAGGAAGTTGTTGCCGCGCCCGTCGGTGTAGCGGGTGCGGTTGCCGGCCGCGTCGTAGCCGACGGAAGTGGTGATGGTCGCGCCGGGCGCGGTCGTCTCCGTCTCGGTCAGCTGGTGGTGGTCGGTGTCGTACGTGTAGGCGACCGTGTAGCCGAGCGCCGAGGTCGCCGAGGTGATGTTGCCCGCGGCGTCGTAGGCGAGGCTGCGCGCACGCAGGGTCTTGCCGGTGGCGTCGAAGTCGCTCACCGACGTGATCCGGCCGGCCGGGTCCCAGACCGTGTTCTGGCCGGTGCCCGACGGGTCGGTGATCCGCACCTCGTGGCCGACGGCGTCGTACGCGTAGGTGGTGGTGTTGCCGAAGGCGTCGGTCTGGCTCGTCTTCTCGTGGGCCAGGTTGTAGCCGAAGGTGGTCACCACCCCGGTCGGAGAGGTCTCCGAGGCCAGGTCGTCGGTGCTGCTGTACGCCAGCGTGGTGGTGTACGCCGCGGCCGACGGGGAGCGCTCGACCATGGTCTCGGTCAGCTTGCGGCCCATGAAGTCGTACGTGGCCTGCTGCGCCGCACCGGTGGGGTCGGTCTGCGCGAGCTGCTCGCCCACGGCGTCGTAGCTGTAGTGCCACACGCCGCCGGTGGTCGCGCCGCCCACGGCCGGGTCGGTCTTGGTGACCTCGCGGCCCAGCTGGTCGTAGACGTAGCTCGTGGTGTTGCCGAGCGGGTCGGTGTGCGAGACCAGCTGGTCGAGCTTGTCGTAGGTGTTGCTGGTGGTCGGGGTGATCGCGGTCGTGGCGCCGGGTGCCGTGTAGGACGGCTCGATGGTGCCGGTGACCTTGCCCACCGCGTCGTAGGTGGTGTACCAGACGTTGCCCCGCTGGTCGGAGTGCGAGGTCTGCTCACCGAAGGTGTTGTAGCCGAAGGTGAGGTACGGCGCGGCGGTCACGGCCGTGCCGCCCACCGCCTCGACCGACCGGGTCGGCTCGGAGGTGTAGGAGTGGCGGCCGGCCTCGTCGTTGGCGAAGTCGGTCTCGTCCCCGTTGGGGTCGATCTCCGTCGTCACCAGGCCGCGCTTGTCCCGCTTCCACGTGGTGGTCAGGTTGGCGGCGCCGTTGTGCACGACGCTGGTGAGCTCACGTCCCATCGGGTCGAAGGTGTAGTCGGTCTGCTCGGTCAGCGCGCCGGTCGAGTCGGTCCGGCTGACCGACGTCTCGTGGTCGTCCGCGTCGTACGTCATCGCGGTGGTGCGCCAGATCGGCTGGCTGGTCGTGTCCAGGCCGACCTTGACGGCCTCGGAGGTGACCCGGTGGGCGGCGTCGACCGTGTAGTTGGTCAGGGTCTCGCCGTCGGCGAGGTCCGAGAGACGGTCTCCCGCGCCGTCATAGGTGAAGGCGTGCAGCTGGAGCGAGGCACCCGTGGTGTCGGCGCGCTGCTCGGTCTTGACGAGGTTGTTGTCGTAGTAGGTGTAGGAGTTTGTCCGGCCCACCGCGTCGGTGTGCGAGGCGAGTCGGCCGGCCGGGTCGTACGCCTTGGACTCCAGCACCAGATCGGTGGCCGCGGACGGCGCGGTCGGGTCGCCGGTGAAGCCCTTGAGCGTGCTGGTCTGCAGCTCGCCGCGGGGCGAGTAGGCGTAGGCGATGGTGGTGCCGTTGGCGTCGGTCTTGGCGTTCCGGTTGCCGTAGGCGTCGTAGCCGAAGCTCTCGCTGTTGCCGGCCGCGTCGGTGGTGGTGACCACCTGGCCGAGGTTGTTGTAGGTGAACGTCTCGGTCCGCGAGGCGTCCTTGCCGGTGAGGTCGGCCTTGACTTCGGTCAGGACGCGCTCGTCGGCGTCGTAGGTGAAGGTGGTCTGTTCCGTGTGGACCGCGCCGGTGACGCGGTCGGTGACCGCCGGCTCGGTCTGGGTGAGGAACTTGCCCTCGCCGTCGTAGGTCGCCGTGGTGGTCAGGCCGTTCGGGTAGCTCACCGAGTCGTAGGCGGTGTGGCTGGTCATCCGGCCCAGCTGGTCGTAGGCGTACTTGGTCACCAGACCGGCCGGGTCGGTGACCTGGGCCAGGTCGCCGTTGTGGAAGTAGCTGTAGGTCGCCGTCGCACCGCCCGCGGTCGTCTTGCTGGCCAGCAGGCCCGGAGGCACGGTGCCGGAGTCGGCGGCCGCTTCCGTGCCGGCCGTGTAGGTGGTGGTGGACTTGCGGCCGGTGCCGTTGGCGTACGGCGGGGTCGTGGTGGCGATCAGGCGTCCGGCTGCGTCCAGATCGTTGTGGGTCCAGTAGGTGTTGTCGGTCGCCGAGGCCGAGCGGCCGTCCCGGGTGTCGGTCACCGCGTCGTTGCGCGGGTCGAGCGGGTTGGCCGGGTTCAGGTAGTAGCTGTGGTAGGTGGTTGAGCAGACCTGGTGGTTCTGGTCCTGGCAGGTGGTCTCGCTGACCACGTTGCCCCGGGCGTCATGACCATCGGTCTTGGTGTTGCCGTTCGGGTCGGTGACGGTGAGCAGGAAGCCACCGGTGTCGTAGCCGTACTTGGTGGTCGCACCGAGCGCGTCGGTGGAGGAGACCATGCGGCCGTTGTTGTTGGGGTCGTAGGACGACGAGACGGTCTTGCCGGTCGGGTCCGTGACGGTCGCCGTGGTGGTCAGCGCCGTGGTGCTGTTGGCGTGGGCCTGGAAGTGGCCGGTGACGTCCGCCGCGGTCAACTGGTGGTTGTAGAAGGCGAACTCACTGATGCTGCCCTTGAAGTGCCCGGCCTGGTCGGTCGGGTTGTCGGGCCAGTTGCCGTTGATCAGACCGGCGCCGAGGTAGACGTTGGTCATGCCCCAGCCGGTCTGGCTGACGGTGTTCGCCTTGGAACCGATCTGGTTGCCGTCCAGGTACAGCGACTGTCCCGCACCGGTGGCGTCGGTGGACATCACCACGTGGTGCCACTTGCCGTCGGCCACCGAGCTGCTGGAGGCCATCGCGGTGGCGTTGCCGTCCCAGAACTCGCCCTGCAGCTTGCCGTCCTGGCCCACGTACAGCGCCGGGGTGTAGTACCCCAGCGGACCGTTGGGGTCGTTCACCACCTGGGCGGAGTAGGAGAACAGCACCCCACCCGGCGTCGTGGTGTTGAACCACAGCTCCACCGCGGACGGACCGTGGTCCGGCACCAGCCCGGACGGCAGCTGCATCCAGGAGGACGAACCGTCGAAGGAGGCGGCGGTGACGTCACCAGAGGAGTACGGGCCCGGCACACCGAGCGTGGTGCGGTCGTAGCTGCCGTAGCCGGTGCCGTACACGTTGGCCGCGTCGGTGCCGGCGGTGTCGGCCAGCCGCCAGTAGCCCTGCGGGTTCGAGGCCTGGACCGCGGCGCGGTAGACGCCGGAGGAACCGGTCACCGCGGGGGCGTTCGGCTTCCAGATGCCGCCGTTGGCGTCCGTGACCTGGTTGACCCGGTCGGCCGCGAGGTCGTAGCCGACCTGGGCCTGCACGTTGCCGGACGGCAGCGTGACCTTGGTCAGCAGGGCCTGGGCGGCGTTGCGGCCGACCTGGTTGTGGGTTGCCGCGGTGGCCGCGCCGACGGGGTGGTTGTAGACCGCGACGTCGGAGATCTGGCCGTTGAAGTACCGGTCGCCGCGCGCCTGGCCGTCCCAGTCCGGGCTGGAGTAGCCCGAACCGACGTAGGCGTAGGGCTGCTTGGAGTTGGCGATGGCGCCGGCCAGGGGGGTGCCGACCTGCTGCCCGTCCAGGTACAGCGTCTGCGTGGTCTGGGCGCCGGAGAGCACCACGTGGTGCCAGTAGCCGTCGTTGACCGGGTTCGCCGAGGTGATCGGCGTCGCCGCGCCCTGCCAGAACTCACCGCGCAGCTTGCCGTCGGTGCCGAGGCACAGCGCCGGCGTCCAGTTGGTCGCCGTGTTGCCCAGCGGGACGTCCTGGTAGGCGACCAGGTTGCCGCCCGTCGTGGTGGTGGTCTTGAACCAGAGCTCGATCGCGAGGTTCGCCGTGGACGAGATCGTGTTGTCCGGCAGGCGGATCGAGGAGTTGGTGCCGTTGAACGACGCCGTGGTCGCCGGCGAGCCGGCGGTCGAACCGGTCTGGCCCAGCGTGACGTTGCTGTACGCGGCGTTGTCGTTGCCCTCGTTGGCCGTCACGCTGCTGGCCGCTGCGGTGGCGCCGGCCGGCTCGTTCAGCCGCCAGTAGGACTGCGGGCCGGCGTCCAGGACCGCGGTCCTGTAGTGGGAGCCGGTGTTGTAGGCGTAGTTCGTGCAGGCGGTCGTCGAGGTCGGCGGGCAGACCTTGGTCAGCGTGTCGCCGGTGTAGTAGTAGAGGTAGGTGAGGTCGGTGTTCTGGTCGGTCCCGACGACCGGGTCGGTGAACACGCGGGCCACGTGCGGCGCGGTCGCGCCGGCCGGCGTGCTCCAGCCGAGGTGCAGGGCCCGGCCACTGGTGCCGCTGGTGATGCTCTGCAGCAGCCCGGAGCCGTCGTAGGAGAGGGAGTTGACGCGGCCGTCGGAGTCCTTCACCTGCGCCAGCAGGAAGCTGGCCGGGTTCGCGGAGGAGACGTTGAAGGTGTAGGCGGTGCCGCCCTTCTCGGTCAGGACGAACGAGGTGATCGCGTTGTTGGCGCCGGTCTGCGCGGTCAGGGTGGCGTACATGCCCTGCGGCGGAACGTACGAGGTGCACGGAGCGCCGGCGGCGGTGTTCGGGTTGCAGCCGAACCGGATCTGACGGCCGTCGGCGTTGGTGACAAGGACGTTGTTCGAACCGTCGTCGTCGATGGTCGCCCGCATGTCCAGCGGGGAGATCCAGCTCGCGCCGAACATGCCGTTGGTGCGGGGGTCGAGGCTGTTGTAGGTGCGGCGCACCTCCAGCGCCGGACCGGCGGTCGCCACGGTGGAGTCGGTCGACTCGATGCTGTAGTTGCCGCTCTGCGGGTCGAAACCGCGCGCCGCCGGGTTCTCGGTCAGGTGCGAGGTGATCTGCGGCTGGGCGACCGTCGTGTTGACGTAGCCCTGGACGAACGGTCCCGCGGTGGCGTTGCCGTCGGATATCCAGACCTGCCAGAAGTAGGACTGGCCCCAGGCGAGTTTGCCCGTGGGTACCTGCCAGCTGGTCGAGCCGGCGAGGGCGCCGGAGTCGAAGCAGTTGACCGGCGCGGCCGGGGTGCCGGAGCAGACCCCGAACTTGTAGGTCAGCCCGGTGGCCGGCCAGTTGTCCGGGTCGTGGCCGGACGCGAACAGGGTCGGCGTCAGCGTCGGCTCGGAGGCGTTGTTCGGCGGGTAGGAGGTGTCGACCTGCGGCGCGATGTTGTTGATGGTGTACGACCAGCAGGCGTTGTGCCCGCCGACGTCACTGAACGCGTAGGAGCCGCGCTTCTCCATCTCCCAGCACAGCGTGTACGTCCCGGGGGGCAGCGCGGGGCTGACCGCCTCCAGCTTCACCGACTGGTTCGGGCCGACGTTGTTGGGCAGCGAGACCGAGGTGCCCCAGCCGACCAGCGAGCCGTCGCTGCGGTAGGTGCGCGAGCCCAGCGCGTACGAGCCGTTGCCGGACCCGGCCGTCCAGGTGTTGGACGAGGTGTTGGTGACGGTGACGGCGATCAGGCCCTGCTGGATGTGCGAGGGGTAGTAGTCCCAGGTGCTCGAGAAGTTGAAGCTCGCGTCGTCCGGGGCGTAGGTGACGTCCAGGAAGGGGATGTTGGAGGAGGCCGCGGCGGAGCTGAACTGCTTCCAGTGGTACACGTCGTTGGCCGACCCGTACAGCAGGAAACCGTTGTTGGCGCCGCCGTGCGTCCAGGAGGTGACCTGGTTGGCGCCGTCGCTGTTCAGCGGGATCCGCTCCCACTGCGAGCCGCCGCAGCCGGTGCCGGTGCCGCCGGTGAAGGAGGCCCGGCCCATGATGTTGCCGCTGTAGCCGACGCCCGGCCACGACTGCGAGCTGTTGAGGTTCCAGCCGCCGGTGATGGCCTTGACGTCGACCTCTTCGGCCGCGGCGCAGTAGCCGGACCAGACGGTGTAGAGGTTCACGCCGCCGCCGATCACCGAGGCGTTCGGGATCGAGGTCTGCACCGGGAACCGGACGTAGCCGGCCGCGGCGTGCGAGCCGTCGTAGTCGCCGACCTTCAGGTTCGCGTTGCTGGAGCTGCTGGGGATGTTGGTCATCCCGGAGACGAGGTTGTACTCGAAGAACGCCGAGGTGTCGGTGTTGGTGTTCGCCGAGGACGGGTCGACCTTCACGGGGAACACCCGGGCGGGGTCGTGGACCCAGGCCGCGTCCACGCTGACCCGCAGGGCCTTGCCGCCGTGGTCGTCGACGATCGAGTACTTCACGCCGTTGGAGAACGCGCCCTCACCCGAGCGGGGGTCGATGTTGGCGTCCGTCATCGTTCCGGCCGGGACGGTCACCTTCACCGCCCCGGAGGCGTCGGTGAACACCGCGTCGCCGTTGGCGGCGATCTTCGGCGTCAGGCCCGAGGACTTGATCGGGAACGTCCACTCCGTCGGCGCGTTGGCGTCGTGGAGGACGATGGTCTCCTTGAAACCCTCGTTGACGCTCTTCAGCTCCAGGTCGGCGGAGGGGCGGACACCCGGGAAGGTCACCTCGCTGCCGGAGACGTGTCCTTGTACGGGTGCGGCGCCGTCAAGGCCGAAGGAGACCCGGTTCTTCCCGTCCCCGCTGATCGACATCAGCTGCGGGTCGGTCGCGTCGGTGGCGAACTCCACGTCCTGGGAGTCGGCCTTCTTGGTCAGCTTCGGGCTGGCCTGCGGCGTGGCCTCGGTGGCGGAGGCCGTCCGGGCGGTGACCACGGTCGGGGCGGCGGCCAGGAACGAAGCGTGGGTCGCGGTCGACGTGGGAGCCGCGGTCGAAGCGGGGGCCGGCACCAGGGTGGGGTCGATGTCCGACCAACTGCCGTCCGGGTTGGGGTAGGAGACCCGGCCCGCGTAGGTCCGCACCGTCTGGGTGCCGTCCGGGTTCTTGAAGACCTTCTCGTGGTCGTTGCGCTTGCCGGTGTCCTCGGTGCTCTTCCCCGCGTCGAAACCGGTCAGGGCCGGTTTGCCGGGAGCACCCGTCGGCGACGCCTTGACCTGGCCCGAGCCGTCCACCTGGAACGGGCTGGCCAGACGGTTCTTCGGATCGAACGGCGGCAGCTGGCCGGGAGCCGCACCAGGACCATGCCCGGCGGCCGGCCCGGTGTCGGTCCCGCGGGTGTCAGCCGTCGACGCCTGGTGCGGCCGGTTCGCCGCTGAACCCGAACCCTGCTGCGGCGTGGACACCTTGCTGCTGTCGATCCGCTTGCTCGCCACCGTGGCGACGGCCGTCGCCGGTAGCGGTACCGCACTGGCGGCGTCGGTCACGACACCGAAGCCGACCACCAGTGTCGTCAATGACGACGTCCACCGCAGCAGACGCCTCCTGCCGCCGGCAGGTGGTAGCAACCCTGAACGCGGGCGCACAATTCCCTCCAATTATGAAGATCACATTAAGCGGCGCGGTTCTATCAGCAAGGAGATCAATGTGTCCATCTGTCGACATTCCGTCAGGGCGCGTACGCGCCAACTGGCTGGTCGTGCGTATGCGCCATGACTGGGTGTGAGGGTGTTCGGTGTGGACGGGTGAGATTCCGTGCGGCTCGCGTGACGAGTCTTGACGGTCTCTCCGCAGGGTGATGGCGGCTCAAATACGCCCAAAACATGAAAGGCTCTGACGAATCCCATGCCTGGCGGGTGCCTTATGATCGACATCGATCAAGACGAGCATCAGGAGCGACAGCCATGCGATCGCAGTCAGTCACACGAGTCGCGGGCACCCTGCTCCTGGCGCTGCTGACCGGCTGCTCCTCGGCGCACCCGGCCCCCAAGCCGACGGCGACCCAGCCGTTCATCGCTTTCAACGCCTGCCTGATCACCGACACCACCGGTCTCGCGCCCGGTTCGCCCGCCACCCGGGCCTGGGCCGGCACCCAGGCCGCCACCGGCCCGCTGCACGCGCGGGCCAGCTATGTGACCGCCGACCCCGCCAAGGCGGACGGCGCCATCGGCGGCCTGATCCTGAAGAACTGCTCACTCATCATTTCCGCCTCCGTCGACGGGCAATTCGCGCCGGCCGTCGAAGCCGCCGCCAAGGCCCATCCCGAGCAGCGCTTCCTGATCGTCGGGACAGCCGGCCCGGCGGTCAATGTGCGTAGCCTCCAACCGGGGGACGACCTGCAGGAGCGGGTGCGGCAGGCCGTGACGGAAAGCGCCGCGGGGAACTGGGCTTCGCCCGGGTGAACTCATCGGGCTCTACTCGGTATTCGATCTCCTCCCGCATCCCCCGGTCGGTGGGATGCGCACCGGACAAGGTAGGAACCCCGCGCCCCGGGACTATGTGACCGACCCGCATGGTCCCGGGGGTTGATATGGCCAACTGCCCCATAACTGTCTCGGTTCCTCGCCGTTGCCCACCCCCCACCCGGTTGCCCGTCGCCGCTTCGGCTCTGCAGAAGCGGCGACGTTGCTAATAGAGACGGCCGGGCCTGTGCCCTTCGCACAGGCCCGGCCGAATTTGTTCTGGTTTTGAGGTCGATTGCCTCCGAGAAGTGGAGGGAGCTCAGCGCGCCGTCCAGCCGCCGTCGACGGGGAGGCTGGTGCCGGTGATGTAGGCGGCGGGCGGGGTGCAGAGGTAGAGGGCGAGGTGGGCGACCTCGGAGGGTTCGATGAGGCGCTTGACGGCGGTGCGGTCGAGCATGATCCGCTCGACGACCTCGTCCTCGGGGACGCCGTGGGCGAGCGCCTGGGCGGCGATCTGCTTCTCCACCAAAGGAGTTCGGACGTAGCCCGGGTTGAGGCAGTTGCTGGTGACGCCGTGGGGGGCGCCTTCGAGGGCGACGGTCTTGCTCAGGCCCTCCAGGGCGTGCTTGGCGGTGACATACGCGGACTTGAAGGCGCTGGCGCGCAGGCCGTGGACGGAGGAGATGTTGACGATCCGGCCCCACTCCTGTTCGTACATGTGGGGCAGGGTGCGGCGCAGGATGCGGAACGGGGCCTCGACCATGACGCGTTGGATGAGGGTGAAGCGGTCGACCGGGAACTCGTGCACGGGCGCGACGTGTTGCAGGCCGGCGTTGTTGACCACGATGTCGGCGTCGTCCGGCAGGGCGTCCACGGCCTCGGGGTCGGCGAGGTCGGTGACGATCGCGCGCCCGCCGATCCGCTCCGCGAGCTCCCGGGCCGGGTCGGCCGCGAGGTCGACGACGTAGACCCGGGCGCCGGCCCCGGCGAAGGCCTCGGCACAGGCCCGGCCGATGCCCGAGGCGGCTCCGGTCACCAGGGCCGTACGGCCGTCGAGCGGGCGGGCAGTAGAGGTGTCCATGGCCGAGAACGGTAGGAATCCGGCGGCGCGGCTCCCATGTGGCGGTCCACTACAGCATCCGGGTTCCCTGTGGCGGAAACCAACATGACGATCGATCGACGGTTCGACCCTGGACGGCCAAACCCATCTTGACCTCGCTTCCCCACAATGGGCGCGGATGCTTCACCCGTTCGGAGGATTGCTCGGTCAGATCCACCCATAGCGCCCGAATGCTCGCTACATTCACGCCGATTCCCGACAGGGGGCGCCGCCCCAGGCAGCCGAAGTGCTGGTAGAGCCCGGTGCGACGTCCGAGAGGTGTTGACTGACATGCCCCAACGGCCTGCAACCGACAGCCCGGCGTACGGACCGCTCGACCCGCTCGGCCAGCACCGAGGTCCGGTCGGCCGGACCCTTCCGGATGCCCCCGACGCCCTGGCCCCCAACGCCCTGACCGGCGACACGCTGACCGCCGACGCCCCGACCGCCGACGAACTGCGGCTGCCCGTGCAGGCAACACCCAACCGGCACGAAGCCACCGCCGCACCCGCCCCCGCGACCACCAGCGGCCACGGCAGCCACACCGGCCACTCCGGCCCGACCCCGCAGAACGGCCAGCTCGCCGCGCTGATCGAGGAGGCCGGCTTCTCGCACGCCGGCCTGGCCCGCCGGGTCGACCAGCTCGGCCTGGAACACGGCCTCGACCTGCGCTACGACAAGACCTCGGTCACCCGCTGGCTGCGCGGCCAGCAGCCCCGCGGCGCCACCCCGGCGCTGATCGCCGAGGTCTTCACCCGCCGCCTCGGCCGCCGCCTCACCGCCCAGGACCTCGGCCTGGACGCCTGCGCCCCGGTCTACGCGGGCCTGGAGTTCGCCGAGACCCCGCAGGAGGCGGTGGACATCGTGGCGAGCATGTGGCGCAAGGACAACGGCCCGCAGTCCGAGCTGCGCCGGATCGCCTTCACTCCGGCCGGCCTGGTCGTCCCCAGCCGGGACTGGCTGATCGGCCGCACCGACGAGCGCGTCGCCCGCGACGGCTCCACCCTGGTCCGCCCCGACGCCGCCACCGGGCCACCGAGCGCCACCGCCACCGCACCGGCGCCGGGCACCCCGAGCGCGCCCGGCGCACCCACCATGAGCCCCGCGCGCGGCCCGGCCGTCGGCGTCCCCGGCTCCCGCAGCACCACCGGAACCACCGGCACCGCCGCCACCATCGGCCGGGTGCCCACCCAGAGCCGCCGCCCGCCCACCGCCGTCGAACCGTCGTACACCGACCCGACCCGTGAGGCGCGCCCCGCCCTGCGCGTCGGCCGCGGCGACATCGCCGCCATCCGCGCCGTCGGCGACCTCTTCCGCGCGCTCGACCACGCCTACGGCGGCGGCCACGCCCGCCAGGCACTGGTCCGCTACCTGGAGAGCGAGGCCGAGCCGATGCTGCGCGGCCGCTACGGCGAGCAGATCGGCCGGGCCCTGTTCGGTGCGGTCGCCGACCTGACCAGGCTGGCCGGCTGGACGTCCTTCGACATCGCCGCGCACGGCCTCGCCCAGCGCTACTTCGTCCAGGCGCTGCGCCTCTCCCAGGCCGCCGGGGACCGCGCGCTCGGCGGCTACGTCCTGGTGACGATGAGCCAGCAGGCCGTCCACCTCGGCCACGGCCGGGAGGCCGTCCAGCTCGCCCGGGTCGCCCAGCAGGGCGTGGGCACCGCCGTCCCGCCGGTGGTCCAGTCGTTGATGCACGCCGCCGAGGCGCGCGGGCACGGCCTGTTGGGCGACGTCCGCTCCTGCACCACCGCCCTGGTACGGGCCGAGCGTTCGCTCGCGGCCTCCCGGACGGGCGACGAACTACCGTCCTGGGCGCGGTACTTCGACGAGGCCCAGCTCTCCGACGAGTTCGCCCACTGCTACCGCGACCTCCAGCAGTGGCGCACCTGCGCGCAGCACGCCGAGAAGTCGCTGCGACTGCGCTCACCCGCCTACGCGCGCAGCCGGATCTTCTGCCGGCTGGTGCTGGCCACCGCCCGGCTCGGCATGGGCGACCTCGACGAGGCCTGCACCATGGCCACCGACGCGCTGCGCGCGGCCGGGGAGATGCGCTCGGCCCGCTCGCTGGAGTACGTCCGGGACTTCCACCGCCGCCTCACCCCCTACCGGGGCAGCCCGGTGGCCCGTGCCTTCGAGGAGACGGCCCGCCAGGCGGGGGTGATCTGACCACCCGCACGGAAACCGGGCCGGGAACTCGCCAACTCTCGGCCCGGACCCGCGGCTGCTCGGCAGCCGCGGCCACCGGCGGGCGGGCGCCCTCGTGCACCCGCTGCGCCGCCAACGGGAACAGCAGCGCCGACGGCATCCCGACGCCGGCCGGCGCCGCCGCCGTGGGGGACGGCAGGTGCCCGTCGTCCACTGAGCGCGGGCCCGGCGAAGGCGTCGTCCAGCGGGACCCGGTTGACCAGCGCGCCCACCCCGAGGGTCACCACGACGGAGACCAGCCACGCGGTGCCCGCCCGTTTCAGCGGGTCACCGCGCAGCTTGGCGAAGTCGATCTCGTACCCGGCCAGGAACATCGGCAGGGCCAGGCCGAACTGGGAGAGCGCGTCGATCCCACCGGGCATCCGGCCGAACGGTGGAAAGCATCCGATGAGGAGTCAGAACTGTCGTGTCGGCACCCTGGCGCGCCGTCGGTCCGTCACCCCGGCAGACCGCTGGCGGACGCCTGGACAGCACGACTCGGGGCGGCCGCCTCAGGCCGCCGCCTCGGCCTCCCGCGCGTCCGCCGGCAGCCCGAGGTCGCGCAGCACCGCCTGTGCCGCCCGCCGCCCGGAGACCAGCGCGCCCTGCACGGTGCTGGTGTCCCGGTGGCCCCCGGCGGCGTACAGCCCGGCCAGCACCCGCACCGGTCGGCGGGGGTTGTGCGGCGGCGGCATCGCGGGCAGCGCGTCCGGGACGTGCCGCACGCTGAGGAACTGCCAGCCCGCCGTCGAGGCGCCGTACAGCTCGGCGAGCCGGGCCCGGACGGCCGGTTCCAGCCCGGCCGGGCCGCCCGCGTCGAAGGAGCGCCGCCCGAGCACGGTGGTGGCGATCAGCGCCTGCCCGGCCGGGGCGAAGGACGGGTGCAGCTCGCTGACCACCAGCGAGTGCGAGACCAGCGGCGGGTGCCCGTTCGGCCGGTCACCGTCGAGCAGCAGCACGGCCTCGTTCAGCGGGGCGCGGTCGGCCGTGTGGAAGAAGGTGGTGACGGGGTGGAAGTCCGGAAGCCGCAGCCCGGGCAGCAGTTCGGCGGCGGAGCGGGCGTCGGTGGCGACCACGACGGCCAGGGCACCGATCCGCCCATGGGTGAGGGTCTCCACGCCGTCGGCGGAGATCGAGGTGACCTGCACCCCGGTCCGGACGGTGCCGACGGGTAGCGCGGCGGCCAGTTGGGCCGGCACGGCCGCGATCCCGTCTGCGGGCAGACAGAGCCGGCCGCGGGCGTAGGAGCGCAGCACCAGGTCGGCGATCCGGCTGCTGGTACCGAGCGTCGGATCGCTGAGCAGCGCGCTGAGCAGCGGGCGTAGGAAGCCGTCCACGGTGCGGGGGGCGAGGCCGTGGCCGGCCAGTGCGCGGGCGGCGGTGGTCTCCGGGCGGGCCTGCAGCCGGACGGCCGGGGTGGTGGCGATCCGGCCGAGCCAGCTGCCGAGGCGGGCCTTGTCCAGCGGGCTGCCGAGCGGCGCCCGGGTGGCGGCCTGCCGGGCGGTGGTGAGCTGCGGGTCTCCGGCGCGGTAGCGGCGGCCGGCACTGTGCACCAGCACGCCGGGCGTGAGCTTGCGCAGGTCGAGGCGGTCGAGGTCGAGCGTCCGGCGCAGCTCGGGGAAGGCGGTGTTCAGCAGGTGGCTGCCGTCGTCGAGCCGGAATCCGTCCAGCTCGCGGGTGGCCATCCGGCCGCCGATCCGGTCGGTGGTCTCCAGGACCTGAACGGTGAGGCCGTGGCCGGTGAGTGCGCGGGCGGCGACCAGGCCCGCGAGTCCGGCGCCGACCACGACGACGTCCGGGTCGGACGGTCGACGGGCGCGGCGGGTGAAGTCGTACGTGGGCACTGGCGTGCTCCCTCCCTGGTCCCGGGGCTCCGGCCGACGCAGGCAGCGGGGTGCCGGGACACGGTCCGAGGAAGGTGATGCCCAGTCAGTGTGAGCATCAGACAAGCGCGGCGGACCGGATGCGAGGGGTGAGAGGGGTTGCGCGGCGCCGGGCGGGGGCGCGGTCACGGACAGTGCGCCGTGGCGACCGGGTTGCGGGCTCGGCGGGCGCGTACGGTCACCGGGGGAGTGCGACGCGCCCGCAGTGTGCTCCCGTGCGCCCCCTCCCGGAGCCCCGTCCGACCCCCGCCCGGCATATGCCCCTGGCCAGCGCGAATGCCGTAGGAGGCCTACGCACGAAGTGGGAGTCAGAGCGCCGCCCGCACCGCCGAGTCCACGTCCGGGTGCGCGAAGCGGAAGCCCGCGTCCAGCAGGCGCCGCGGCACCACCCGGTGGCTACCGACCACCTCGACCGCCAGCTCGCCGAGCACTGTTCTGAGCACCGCCTCCGGGACCGGGAACGGCGTCGGCCGCCGCAGCGCCCGCCCGATCGCCGTGGTCAGCTCGCGGTTGGTCACCGGCTCCGGCGCGGTGAGGTTGAAGGCGCCGGAGAGGTCCTCCCGGTCGATCAGGAACCGCAGCGCGGCCACCTCGTCGGCCAGCGAGATGTAGCTCCAGTACTGCCGCCCGCTGCCCAGGCGTCCCCCCAGGCCCAGCTTGAACAGGGGGAACAGCCGTGCGCCCGCCCCGCCGGCGGTGGAGAGCACCATCCCCGTGCGCGGGTGCACGACCCGGATCCCGGCCCGCTCGGCCGGCCGCGCGGCCGCCTCCCACTCCAGGCAGACCTCGGCCAGGAAGTCGTCCCCGGCGGGGGAGTCCTCGTCGATCACCCGGTCGCCGGTCTGACCGTACCAGCCGATCGCGGAGGCGCTGACGAACACCCGCGGCGGCTCCTTGAGGTCGGCCAGCGCGACGGCGAGGGTCTCCGTGCCGTACACCCGGCTCTCCCGGATCTCCCGCTTGTACGCCTCCGTCCAGCGGCGGTCGCCGACCCCGGCGCCGGCCAGGTGCACCACCGCTTCGACCCCGGCCAGCCCGTCCCGGTCGACCTGGCCGAGCAGCGGGTTCCAGCCGATCGCCGTGCTGCCGTCGGGCTGCGGGCCGGTCCTGGACCGGCGCCGGACAAGCCGGACCACCTCATGGCCGTCCGCCAGCAGGGAGCGGACGAGCGCCGAACCGATCAATCCCGTGGAGCCTGTGACAGCGATGCGCATGGGCCCATCCTCGCAGGACTTAACCCCGCAGACCTTCGCGTGCGGCTCAGTAGCATGACGCGCATGTCCTTTGAGTTCCGCGACGATCTGATCATCCGCCCGGCCCGGCCCGAGGACGAGCGTGAACTCGCCGCGCTCAACCGCGCCTCCTGGTCCACCCTGTCCGACGTCTCCCCGGAGCCGCCCGCCGAGGAGACGGTCTTCGACGAGCGGCACACCCCCGAGCAGTTCCTGCTCGCGGTGCTGGACGGCCGGATCGTCGGCTACATCCGCCAGGTCCCGCCGACCCCGCTGGCCAGCAACCGGCACGTGCGGCAGATCCAGGGCCTCTCCGTGGACGACACGGCCCGAGGCCGGGGCGTCGGGCGGCGCCTGGTCGAGGCGGCCTGCGCGGCGGCCCTGGCCGAGGGCGCCCGCAGGATGACCCTGCGGGTGCTCGGCTGGAACGCCCCGGCCCGGCGGCTGTACGAGAGCTGCGGCTTCGTCGTGGAGGGCTCGCTGGCCGAGGAGTTCCTGATCGACGGACGGTACGTGGACGACATCTGGATGGCCCGCCGCCTGGCCGGCTGAGGTCCGCGAACTGACGTCACGTCAGAACGCGAGGCGCTGCAGAGTCGTGACGTATCCGCCCTGTCTGGAGCGGCGCCCCGCCGGGTACCGTACGGCCGTGAGCAACTCGACGCCTCCCGGGTGGTACCCGGTCCCCGGTGCGGACGGCACCCCCGGTCACGAGCGCTGGTGGGACGGCAACGCATGGACCAGCGAGGTCCGGCCGCTCCAGGGCGGCGCGGGGCAGCTCGCCGACGCCCCGACCCAGGTCCGGCAGCCCCCTGTCCCGCAATCCCCGCAGCCCGGCTACGGCTACCCGGCGCAGGGCGGCTCGCCCGCCGCCGGCTACGGCTACCCGGTCCAGGACGCGGGCCAGGCCCCGGGCTACGGCGCGCCGACCCCCGGGTACGGCGCGCAGACCCCCGGCTACGGCTACGGCGGCCAGGAGGCCTACCAGGGCGGGGGCTACGGCTACCCGGGCCCGGGCTACCCGCCGCCGGGTCCCACGAAGACCAAGCCCGGCGTGATCATCGGCATCGCGGTCGCCGTGCTGGCCGTGGGCGGGCTCATCGCCGGGATCGTGCTCAGCCAGGGCAGTGACCCGAAGGCGGGCCCCACCCCGAACCCCACCGTGTCGGTCAGCCAGAGCGACAGCCCCGAGCCGACCCCCAGCCCGACCCAGAGCACGCCCACCGTCGCGCCGCCCAAGCCCCTCCCGGTCGTGAAGAGCACCGTCCCGGACCCGCAGCACGCGATCACCGTCCCGGTGTTCGACGGCTGGGACGTGTCGCCCAACCCCGCGCACTCCACGGTCTACCTCGGCAGCGGCCGCTACACCTGCGCGGACGGCAACGCCTGCATCCGCGGCCAGTTCTCGATCGAGAAGGACACCATCCAGGGCGACTCGCCCAAGGCGGCCGCCGACGCGGCGATGCCGGCCTACGCCGGGGGGATCTTCACCGGGATCACCTCGCACACCGACTCCGGCTCCGGTTTCGTCAGCGTCGCCGGCGTGCTCGGCTACGCCGTCCGCTGGCACGTCCGCACCTCGGACGGCACCCAGGGCTACGTCCTGCTGGCCGCCGTCCCGGCCAAGGGCGGCGGCTACGTGGTCTTCGAGGGCGGCGTGGACGACGACCCGGCCGCACCGGACGCCTCGGTGCTGGACCAGATCCTCAAGGGCATCAAGCAGGACAGCTCCTCGGGCAGCTCGACCTGAGGCCCGGGCCTGTCCCTCGGGTCCTTGCCGGATCCGACAAGGGACGGCCCCTAATCCCCGTACCGCTCCCAGAGCTTGGGGAAGCGCTTCGCCATGACGTCCGGGTCGTCGAAGTCCAGCGTCGCCCCGGCCGGCCGCCCGGCCTGCCGACCGCCCACCTCGGGCAACGGCAGGCCGGTCAGCTGCTCGTACGCCTCGTCGGCCGCGAAGCCGAGGTCCTCGGCCTCGCCGTCCTCCTCCTCGTCGAACTCGGGCAGCAGGTCCGCCAGGTCGTCCGGCTCGGCCAGCCCGCCCTCGAAGACGTCCCGGCCCTGGCCGATGAGCCAGCAGCGGAAGTAGTCGAAGGTGTCCTCGGAGGCGCCGTTCAGCAGCAGGTGGGCCGCGCCCCACAGGTCGTAGCGGAAGGCGCGCTGGAACCGTGCCTCGAAGAGCCGGGCGAAGTCGATCACGTCGTCCGGGGTCAGCCGGACGAGGTGATCCACCAGCCGGTCGGCCTGTTCGTCGGGATCGCCGTCGGCGGCCTCTCGGGTCTCGTCGATGATCTGCCAGAAGTCGGTCTCGTCCATCACCGCTCCAGCATCCCCGCTCGGCCGCCTCCGCGCATGCCACGACGGGCGGAAACACGGCCCCGGAACGGCGGAACCCCGCGCCGTCCGGGGACGACGCGGGGTTCCGTACGACCGGGGTGCTTTACAGGCCGAGCTCGACCTCGAACTCGCCGGCCTCCAGGATCTCCTTGACCGCGACCAGGTAGCGGGCGGCGTCGGCGCCGTCCACCAGGCGGTGGTCGTAGGAGAGCGACAGGTAGGTCATGTCACGGATGCCGATGGCGGTGCCGCCGTCGGCCTCGATGACCACCGGGCGCTTGACGGTGGCGCCGATGCCCAGGATGGCGACCTGGTTCGGCGGCACGATCACGGTGTCGAACAGCGCACCGCGCGAGCCGGTGTTGCTGATGGTGAAGGTGGCGCCGGACAGCTCGTCCGGGGTGATCTTGCCGTCGCGGACCTTGGCGGCCAGCTCGGCGGTCTTCTTCGAGATGCCGGCGATGTTGAGGTCGCCCGCACCCTTGATGACCGGGGTCATCAGACCCTTCTCGGAGTCCACCGCGATACCGATGTTCTCGGTGTCGAAGTAGGTGACGGTGCCCTCGGCGTCGTTGATCCGAGCGTTGACGACCGCGTGGACCTTCAGCGCCTGGGCGGCGGCCTTGACGAAGAACGGCATCGGGGAGAGCTTGACGCCCTCGCGCGCGAGGAAGCCGTCCTTGGCCTTGGCGCGCAGCGACATGATCTTGGTGACGTCCACCTCGACCACGCTGGTCAGCTGGGCCTGCTCGTGCAGGGCCTTCATCATGTTGTCGCCGATGACCTTGCGCATGCGGCTCATCTTGACCGTCTGGCCGCGCAGGGCGGACGGCGCGGCGGCGGTCTTCGGCGCGGCGGCCGGGGCGGCAGCGGCGACCGGGGCCGGGACGGCCTTGGCGGCCTCCGCGGCGGCGATGACGTCCTGCTTGCGGATGCGGCCGCCGACGCCGGTGCCGGCGACGGAGGACAGCGCGACGCCGTGCTCGGCGGCGAGCTTGCGCACCAGCGGGGTGACGTAGGCGTCACCGGCGTCGCCAGCCGGGACGGCCGGGGCCGGGGCGGCGACCGGGGCCGGGGCGGCGACCGGGGCCGGAGCAGCCGGGGCGGCGATCGGGGCCGGAGCAGCCGGGGCGGCGATCGGGGCCGGAGCAGCCGGGGCGGCGACCGGAGCCGGAGCGGCAGCCGGGGCCGGGGCGGCAGCCGGGGCGGCGACCGGAGCCGGAGCGGCAGCCGGGGCCGGGGCGGCAGCCGGGGCCGGGGCGGCAGCGGCGGCACCCGGGGCACCGATCAGCGCGAGCTGGGCGCCGACCTCGGCGGTCTCGTCCTCGCCGACCAGGATCTTGACGACGACACCGGCGACCGGCGACGGGATCTCGGTGTCGACCTTGTCGGTGGACACCTCGAGCAGCGGCTCGTCGATCTCGACCGTCTCACCCTCGGCCTTCAGCCAGCGGGTGACGGTGCCCTCGGTGACCGACTCGCCCAGCGCGGGCAGCAGCACCGGAGTGGCGTCGCCGGCCGGGGCGGCCGGAGCAGCCGGCGCGGCGGGGGCGGCGGCCGGGGCCTCGGCGACCGGAGCCGGGGCGGCGACCGGGGCGGCCGGAGCGGCAGCCTCGGCGACCGGGGCGGCGGCGGCGACCGGGGCACCGGAACCGTCGTCGATGATCGCCAGCTCGGCGCCGACCTCGACGGTCTCGTCCTCGGCGACCTTGATCGAGGCCAGGATGCCGGCGGCGGGAGCCGGGATCTCGGTGTCGACCTTGTCGGTCGACACCTCGAGCAGCGGCTCGTCGACCTCGACACGCTCACCCTCGGCCTTCAGCCAACGGGTGACGGTGCCCTCGGAAACGCTCTCGCCCAGCGCGGGCAGTGTTACTGAGACCGCCATGGTTTCAGCGACTCCTATCAAGTCTTGCGTACGGGAAGTACTGGAAACGGGGGGTGGTGGGCGCGATCAGTCGTGCGCGTGCAGCGGCTTGCCGGCCAGCGCCAGGTGCGCCTCGCCCAGGGCCTCGGACTGGGTCGGGTGCGCGTGGATCAGCTGCGCGACCTCGGCCGGCAGAGCCTCCCAGTTGTAGATCAGCTGGGCTTCGCCGACCTGCTCGCCCATGCGGGCGCCGACCATGTGGACGCCGACCACGGCGCCGTCCTTGACCTGGACGAGCTTGATCTCGCCGGCGGTCTTCAGGATCTTGCTCTTGCCGTTGCCGGCCAGGTTGTACTTCAGGGTGACGACCTTCTCCTTGCCGTACAGCTCGACGGCCTTGGCCTCGGAGATGCCGACGGAGGCCACCTCGGGGTTGGAGTAGGTGACCCGCGGGACGCCGTCGTAGTCGATCGGCATCGGCTTGAGGCCGGCCAGGCGCTCGGCGACCAGGATGCCCTCGGCGAAGCCGACGTGGGCGAGCTGCAGGGTCGGGGCGAGGTCGCCGACGGCCGAGATGGTGGGCACGTTGGTGCGCATGTACTCGTCGACCAGGACGTAGCCGCGGTCCATCGCGACGCCGTTCTCCTCGTAGCCGAGGCCGGCCGAGACCGGGCCGCGGCCGATGGCGACGAGCAGCAGGTCGGCGTCGATCTGCTTGCCGTTCTCGGTGGAGACGCGGACACCGGTCTCGGTGTACTCGACGCCCGAGAAACGGGCCTTCAGCTCGAACTTGATGCCGCGCTTGCGGAACGCGCGCTCCAGCAGCTTGGAGGAGTTCTCGTCCTCCAGCGGGACGAGGTGCGGCAGCGCCTCGACGATGGTGACCTCGACGCCGAAGGACTTCCAGACCGAGGCGAACTCGACGCCGATGACGCCGCCGCCCAGGATGACGGCCGACTTCGGGATGCGGTCGAGCTTGAGGGCGTGGTCGGAGGAGATCACACGGTTGCCGTCGATCTCCAGGCCCGGGATCGAGCGCGGCACCGATCCGGTGGCCAGGACGATGTGGCGGCCTTCGATGCGCTGGCCGTTGACGTCCACCGAGGTCTGCGAGGAGAGCTTGCCCTCGCCCTGGATGAAGGTCACCTTGCGGGACGCCACCAGGCCCTGCAGACCCTTGTACAGGCCGGCGATGACGTCGTCCTTGTACTTGTGGACGCCGTTGATGTCGATGCCCTGGAAGGTGGCCAGCACGCCGAACTCGGCGGCCTCCTTCGTCTCGTCCGCGATCTCGGCGGCGTGCAGCAGCGCCTTGGTCGGGATGCAGCCGCGGTGCAGGCAAGTGCCGCCCAGCTCACCCTTCTCGACCAGGGCAACGCTCAGACCCAGCTGAGCGGCGCGGAGCGCCGCGGCGTAACCGCCGCTTCCGCCTCCGAGAATGACTACGTCGAAAACGGTGCTGGCGTCGTTCGCCACGTCACGTCCTCCATGCAATGGGGTGGGTCGCCGGGCCGGTCGCGGTCCGGTGGGTCGGAAGCCTTTGTGGGGCGCCCAGTCGTGCCGGAAATACATCTTCGCACTTGTTCGCGGTGGCTGATGTCCGGGTCCACCCCAGGGGTGTCCCACGGAGTGGTCACGGGGGCGGGAATACCCCCGACAGAAGGGCATCATCGCAGCTCAGCGCGGTATTGACGGCCGCCGGACGGGCGGCATCCGCGCCGGTCGCGGTCGCTGCTTCCGCACTGCGGAACAAAGTTTCGCCCTTGGCGAACAGGCGTGCGCCAGGATGTCCCGGCCTACTCGCAGGTAACCCGCGCGGGAACGCCGACGGGGGCCCGGCGCGTGTGCGCCGGACCCCCGTGGAGGCTCAGGTCGGAAGGATCAGGCCTTGCCGTTGGCCGCCGTCTGCTCGGCGAAGCGGACCAGGGTGCGCACCGCGCTCGCGGTGCCGCCCTTCGGGGTGTAGCCGAACGGCGCGCTCTCGTGGAACGCCGGGCCGGCGATGTCCAGGTGCGCCCAGTCGATGCCCTCGGCCACGAACTCCTTCAGGAACAGACCGGCCACCAGACCGCCGCCCATCCGCTCGCCCATGTTGGCCAGGTCGGCGATGGTCGACTCGGTGAAGCCCTTGCGCAGCTCGGCCGGCAGCGGCATCGGCCAGGACTGCTCGCCGACCTCGCCCGCGACGGCGTGCAGGTTCTCGCGCAGCTCGTCGTTGTTGGACATCACACCGAAGGTGCGGGTGCCCAGGGCCAGCACCATGGCGCCGGTCAGGGTCGCCACGTCGACGATGGCGTCCGGGTTCTCCTCGCCGGCCCGCACGATCGCGTCGGCCAGCACCAGACGGCCCTCGGCGTCGGTGTTCAGCACCTCGACGGTCTTGCCGCCGTACATGCGCAGCACGTCGCCCGGGCGGGTGGCGGAGCCGGACGGCATGTTCTCGGCCAGCGCCAGCCAGGCGGTCACGTTGACGACCAGGCCCAGGCGCTTGGCGGCCACCACGGCGGCGAACACGGCGGCGGCGCCGGCCATGTCGCACTTCATGGTCTCGTTGTGGCCGGCCGGCTTCAGCGAGATGCCGCCCGAGTCGTAGGTGATGCCCTTGCCGACGAAGGCCAGCGTGGCCTTCGCCTTCGGGTGGGTGTAGGCCACCTTCACCAGCCGCGGCGGGTTCGCCGAGCCGCCGCCGACGCCCAGCAGGCCGCCGTAGCCGCCCTTGGTCAGCGCCTTCTCGTCCAGCACCTCGACCTTGAGGCCGTGCTCCTTGCCGGCCGCCTGGGCGATCGCGGCGAAGCTCTTCGGGTTCAGGTCGTTCGGCGCGGCGTTGACCAGGTCGCGGGCCCGGTTCATCTCCTCGCCGATCGCGGCGGCGCGCTCCACGGCGGCCTTGGCGTCCTTGCTGCCCTTGCGGGCGGCCAGCACGACCAGCTCGCCGACCGGCTCCTTGCCGTTGCCGTTGCCCTTGTAGGTGCTGAAGGCGTACGAGCCGAGCAGACCGCCCAGCGCGAGCGCCTCGACGTCGTCCGCGGACTCGGTCGGCAGGGCCAGCGCGGCCTTCTTGGTGCCGGCCAGGGCACGGGCGGCGACACCGGCGGCGCGGCGCAGCGCCTCCGCCGCGTAACCGTCCTCGGGGGCCTCGCCGAGGCCGACCGCGAGCACGAGCGGGGCCTTCAGGCCAGTGGGGGAGGGCACCTTGACGGTCTCGCCCTCGGCGCCGGTCGCGCCCAGGGTGCTGAGGACCTCGGCCAGCTTGCCGTCGAACGCCTCGTTCACGGCCTCGGCGCCGGGCGCCAGCACAATGCCCTTCGGGCCCTTCGCGGCGCCGACCACCAGGGCGTCCGCGCGCAGCGAGGCGGCGGAGGAGGTGCTCACAGACAATGCAGTCACGTAATGCGTCCTGTTCTTTCGCGGTCCACAGCCGGTCGCGGCGTGGCTGCCGAACCGGCGCAGCCCGCCGTGGCAGGCCGTGGGCAGGTCCTGCCACGGTGCAGGGCTGCGGTGCTTCACGCATGGTAGTCCGCATGCTGGGATCACGCGCCGCCCGGTGTCAGCCGAGCAACGCCAGGGCGAACAGCGTGCCGGTGGCCGCGGTCTCGGCCATCGCGCCGAGCACGTCCCCGGTGATTCCGCCGAACCGTCGGACGCAGCGCCCCAGCAGCAGTCGGGCACAACCGACGCCGAGCGCAACGGCCAGCGGCAGACGGAGGGCTGACCATCCGTCGAACAATCCGGTCGCGGCGAGGGCGAGCGCCCCGAGGGCCGTCCCGGCGGCGGCTCCGGCGGGCGTCACGGTGCTCGCCACCATCGCTCCGAGCCCGCCCGGCCGGGCGGCCGGCACCGACCGCAGACAGCCCCAGCCGAGCGCGCACCGGGCGGCCACCGCCGAGGCGAGCACCGCCAGCGCGCCGCGCGGTGCGGAATGTCCGAACTGTCCGGCCAGCGCGGCGACCTGGGCCAGCAGTACGAGAACCAGGGTCAGTACGCCGAACGGGCCGATGTCGGACTGCTTCATGATCCGCAGCGCGTCCTCGGCCGGCTTGCCGCTGCCCAGCCCGTCGGCGACGTCCGCCAGACCGTCCAGGTGCAGCCCCCGGGTCAGCGTGGCGAGCGCCCCCACCGCCGCCACCGCCCCGAGCAGCCCGCCCGCGCGCCAGGCGACCAGCGCCCCGGCCCCGGCCGCGACGGCGCCCAGCACCGCCCCGACCACCGGAGCCACCGTCATCGCCCGCGCCCCCGCCGCCCGGTCCCAGCGCTCCACCCGCACCCGCAGCACCGACAGCGTCCCGAACGCGAACCGCAACCCCTCGCCCCAGCCCGCCCGGTCACCGCTGTCCGCCATCGCTCCCTCTCCTCACCGCACCGCGCGGCGCCGCACCGCACAAGCAAAATCCCCGCGCCCCGAGTGGGACGCGGGGAACCGCGTGAAGCGGAAGGCCGGGGCCCACCACCCGAGCGCCGACGCTTGGTGGCCGGGCCCTACAGCCGCCGCAACAGGTCCGCCGCCGACGGCAGCTTCGGCTGCTCCTTCGGCGCCGCCGGCACGAACGGACTCGGGGCCTCGTCCGCGAGCGCGTCGCCCGCCGCCTGGAGCAGCGGCAGCGCCAGCACCGCGCCGACGCCCTCGCCCATGGTGATCCCCTGGTCCTGCAGCGGCGTCAGGGTCAGCCGGTCGTACGCCTTCGCCTGCGCTGGCTCGCCGCTGGACTGCCCGGCCCGCCACCACTCCGGCGCCCGGAAAGCGATCCGCTGGGCGACCAGCGCGCAGGCCGCCGAGACCACACCGTCCAACACCACCGGCAGCCGTCGGACCGCGGCCTGCAGCAGGAAGCCGGTGACCGCCGCGAAGTCGGCCCCGCCGGTCGCGCCGAGCAGGGCGATCTGGTCGCCGAGCACCGGCCGGGCCCGCCGCAACGAGTCCCTGATGGTGGCGCACTTGACCATCCACACCCGGTCGTCGATGCCGGAGCCGCGCCCGCAGACCGCGGCGGCGTCCGTCCCGCACAGCGCGCCGACCAGCACGGCGGCCACCGTGGTGGCGCCGACCCCGAGGTCGCCGAGCAGCACCAGGTCGGTGCCGGAGTCGGCCTCCTCGTCGGCCACGGCCATGCCGGCCCGGAAGGCCCGTACGGTCTCCTCCGGGGTGAGCGCGTCCTCGACGTCGATCCGGCCGGAGCCGCGCCGGATCCGGTGGGTGACCACCTCGTCCGGGAAGTCCGCGGCGTCGGTGTCCACACCGACGTCGACCACCCGCACCTCGGCGCCGTAGCGCGCGGCCAGCCGAGCCACCGGCGCGGTGCCGTCGAGCACGGCCCGCACCCGGGCCGCGGTGCCGCCCTGGGCGGGCAGCCGGGACACCCCGAGCGCGGCCACACCGTGGTCGGCGGCGAACAGCAGCACCTTGGGCGCCGACACCGGCCGCACCGGGGAGTGCCCCTGCACGGACGACAGCCAGCTGCCCAGCTCCTCCAGCTTGCCGAGCCCGCCACGCGGCCGGCCGGCCTCCTGCCAGCGCTCCTCGGCGGCCCGCCGGGCGCTGTCGTCGGGGCGCTCGACGAGCGAGGAGAACGTATCGAGATCCACGGTCGTGTCCATCGTCCGGAAGGCTACACGCCAAAGGCATTCAGGCTGCGGCTGGCTTGATTGTCACAACCTGTCCCGCCACGACCAGCAGCACACGCTCCGAGGCGTCGGCCACGGCCATGTTGAGCCGGCCCAGGGTGTCGCGGAAGCGCCGGCCAGCGGCGGTGGCCGGGACGACACCCATGCCGACCTCGTTGCTCACCGCGACGACCGTCCGCGGGGTGGCCGCCCAGGCCGAGGTCAGCGCCTCGCAGCGGCGCTGTACCGCGGCCTCGCCGCCGTTCGCCCAAGCCTCGTCGTCCCAGGCGTCGCACTCGTCCATCACCGCGGTCAGCCACAGCGCCAGGCAGTCGATCAGCACCGGAGCCGGGTCGTCGGCGTCGCTGAGCACGGCCGCCAGGTCGCAGGTCTCGGCGGTGCGCCAGCTCGCCGGCCGGCGCCTGCGGTGCAGCTCGATCCGCTGGGCCCACTCGGCGTCGCCGTCCCGGGTGCCACCGGTGGCCACGTACAGGACGTCCGGCCGGTCGGCGAGCAGCTGCTCGGCGCGGGTGGACTTGCCGGAGCGCGCGCCGCCGAGCAGCAGCGTGCGGGGGAGGGGGAGGTGGGTCGCCATGCCGCTCATCCTGCCCGACCAGGCATACGGAAGATCCGGCCGGGCAGGCTATGGTGCGCACCACATAGGAAGCGGGCAGCGGGAGGAGCCGGGCATGGTCTGGACGTGGCGGTACGAGAAGGCGGACGGCAGCACGGCGACGCCCAGCGGCGGCCAGGAGGAGTTCGCCGGCCAAGGGGACGCCGAGACCTGGATCGGGGAGACCTGGAAGCAGCTCGTCGAGGACGGCGTGGACACCGCGGTGCTGCTGGAGGACGGTCAGCAGGTCTACGCGATGAGCCTGCACGAGGAGTAGCCCCGGCCGGTCGGGGCGGGCTACTTCGCCCCGACCACGTGCAGCAGTGCCGCGACCTGCCGGTAGGGGTCGGTGCGGCCGGCCCGGTCTTCGGCTTCCAGCAGCTGGGCCAGCTGCCGCCCGTCCACCGGCGGGGTCGCGTCGTCGGGCGCGTTGTCGGTGAAGACCCGCACGCCGTACCAGTGCCGGAGCGGCACCGACACCTCGGAGAGGGTGACGGACAGGTCGGCGAGCCGGTCGGCGCGGGCGGCCAGCCCGAGCCGGTTGTAGTACCGGTCGCTCTCGAAGGCGTGCAGGGCGGCTCGCCAGTCCCCGGCGGCGGCGGGCCGCAGCGCGAGCGCGTCGCGGTTGCGGACCAGCAGCGAGAGCAGACCGCCGGGCGCCAGGAGCCGGGCCAGCGAGGCGATCATCGGGTCCGGGTCGGGCAGGTACATCAGGACGCCGTGGCAGAGCACCACGTCGAAGCTGCGCGGGCCGAACCAGCGCCCGCACTGGTGGCCGTCACCGCTGAGCAGCTGAAGTCGGCCGCGCACCTCGGGCGGCTCCTCGGCCAGCGCCCCCTGGGCGACGCCGAGCGCGACCGGATCGGAGTCGATCCCGGTGACGTAGTGGCCGGCCCTGGCCAGTCGCAGGGCCTGTGTGCCCTGGCCGCAGCCGATGTCGAGGACGCGCTGCGCGGTCCGGCCGGTCAGCTGCTCGGCGAGCTGGCGGGAGACGAGTTCCTGGCGGACGAAGTTGCGCAGTCCGCCGAGCCGGTCCAGCCAGGCGCCGGTCCCGCCGGCGAAGGAGCCGCTGCGCGAGGGCAGTCGGCGCTCCTGGCCGAGCCGGTCGTGGCCGCCGTCCCCCTGTCCGGGTAGCGCGTACAGGCCGGGCCCCTCCCAGGACGGCGGGGCCCAGCCGGAGTCCACCGGTTCGGCGGTCAGGGCTTCTCTCCGCGCCGCACCTGCGGCTTGGGCAGGCGCAGTCGGCGCATCTGCAGGGTGCGCATGATCCCGTAGGCGATCGCGCCGCGGGTGTTCTCGCTGGCGAAGCGCTCGCCCAGCTGCTTGCGCAGGCCGAGGCCGAGGCGGACGAAGTCCAGGATCACCAGGATGAAGAAGAGCAGGAACAGCAGCGTGGACAGCAGCTGCAGGGCCGGCACCTTGACGATGCTCAGCACCAGGATGACCACGGCGGCCGGCAGGAAGAACTCGGCCAGCGACCAGCGGGAGTCGACGTAGTCGCGGGCGAACCTGCGCACCGGGCCCTTGTCGCGGGCCGGCAGGTGGCGCTCGTCGCCGTCCATCAGGGCCTGGCGCTGCTTCTCGCGCTCGACCCGCATCCGGTCGCGAGCCTGGCGGGAGGCCTCCTTGCGGTCCTTGGGCACCGTCACCCGGGTGCGCCGGTTGGCCTCGGCCTCACTGCGCTTGGGGGTGGGGCGGCCCTTCTTGGCCTGCGGGTGGCGGGCCTGGGTCGTCTCGTCCTGCTTCTCCAGCACGGTGGCGGAGGCGGCGGCATCATCTGAACGGCGTCGGAACACACCACCAGCGTACGGGGTGCGCGGCCACGACCACGGGTCCCCTCGGACCCAAACGCATATCGATCCTCCGGTCCGGGCTCCGCCCCGGGTTTCCCGGGCTCTTCCCGTAGGGGATCAGTCGGATGGAGCATGGGCAGGATGAGAGGCGGATCCACCCGGGGGATGAGGAACTGCCGCTGGTCGCTGTAGCAGTCTTGTTGCAGGCAGGTGCACTGCGGCGAAGGGCTCGCTGCACATACACTCGTCGTGTCTGGTAACGAGATAAACACCGCAGGCCGGAGAAGGGGGCACCCGAGGCCCATGAGCGACGGAATCATGAAGCGTATGGGGCTGATCTTCCGCTCCAAGGCGAACAAGGCCTTGGACCGGGCGGAGGATCCGCGTGAGACGCTCGACTACTCCTACCAGAAGCAGCTCGAGTTGCTGCAGAAGGTACGGCGTGGTGTCGCGGACGTCGCGACTTCGCGCAAGCGCCTGGAACTCCAGCTGACCCAGCTCCAGCAGCAGTCCGCGAAGTACGAGGACCAGGGCCGCAAGGCGCTGTCCCTCGGCCGCGAGGACCTCGCGCGCGAGGCGCTGACCCGCAAGGCCAACATGCAGTCCCAGATCAACGACCTGGAGACGCAGTACCAGGCCCTGCAGGCCGAGGAGGAGAAGCTCACGCTGGCCTCCCAGCGGCTGCAGGCCAAGGTGGACGCCTTCCGCACCAAGAAGGAGACCATCAAGGCCACCTACACCGCGGCCCAGGCACAGACCCGCATCGCCGAGTCCTTCTCCGGCATCTCGGAGGAGATGGGCGACGTCGGCCTGGCCATCCAGCGGGCCGAGGACAAGACCGCGCAGATGCAGGCCCGAGCCGGCGCGATCGACGAGCTGCTGGCCTCCGGCGCGCTCGACGACGCCAGCGGTCTCGGCCGCAAGGACGACATCGAGGCCGAGCTGGAGCGGGTGGCCGGCGGCTCCGACGTCGAGCTGGAGCTCGCCCGGATGAAGGCCGAGCTGGCCGGCGGCCCCGCCTCCGGTCCGGCCGCGATCGAGCAGGGCAAGCCGGCCCAGCAGCCGCAGGACGCGCACCCGCAGGACACCCCGCGCATCAACTACAACAAGTGATCTGAGCTCGACCCCACGAACCAGGGAGACGCACGGCATGATCATGAGGGTCATGGGTGAGGGGCAGTTCGAGGTGGGCGAGGACCACCTGAACCTGCTCAACCAGCTCGACGACGAGCTGCTCACCGCAGTGGAGTCGGGCGACGAGGAGAACTTCCGCCAGGCCTACGGCAAGCTGCTCGACGCGGTGATGCGGTACGGCACCCGGCTGCCCGACGACGCTCTGGAGCCGTCCGACCTGATCCTGCCGAGTTCCGAGGCGACGATCAGCGAGGTCCGCGCACTGCTGCTGTCCGAGGGCGAGGGCGTGATCCCGGGGTTCCCCGAGTACGAGTAGCTCTTCGGCTGCTGCCAGACGAAAAGGCGGGCCCCCTCCGGTGGGAGGGGGCCCGCCCTTCGCTGTTACTCGCCCGTTCGCCACCGGGCGCTCCGGACCGGTGCCGAAGGTCGGCGCGGGTCCCGGGGCCGGACTACGGCAGGGCCAGCATCCGGTCCAGCGCCGCCTTGGCGTACTTCTCGGTCTCCGGGTCGACCGTGATCACGTTCGGGACCCGACCGTCGACCAGCGACTCCAGCGCCCAGACCAGGTGCGGCAGGTCGATCCGGTTCATGGTCGAGCAGAAGCAGACCGCGCGGTCCAGGAAGACGATCTCCTTGTCCGGGTGCGCCTTGGCCAGGCGGCGGACGAGGTTCAGCTCGGTGCCGATGGCCCACTTGGAGCCGGGCTCGGCAGCGTCCAGGGCCTTGATGATGTACTCGGTCGAGCCCACCATGTCGGCGGCCGCGACGACCTCGTGCTTGCACTCGGGGTGCACCAGGACGTTCACGCCGGGGATCCGCTCGCGGACGTCGTTCACCGAGTCCAGGCTGAAGCGGCCGTGCACCGAGCAGTGGCCGCGCCAGAGGATCATCTTCGCGTCCCGCAGCTGCTCGGTGGTCAGGCCGCCGTTCGGCTTGTGCGGGTTGTAGACGACGCAGTCGTCCAGCGAGAAGCCCATGTCCCGCACCGCGGTGTTGCGGCCGAGGTGCTGGTCGGGCAGGAAGAGCACCTTCTCGCCCTGCTCGAAGGCCCACTCCAGGGCGCGCTTGGCGTTGGAGGAGGTGCAGATGAGGCCGCCGTGCTTGCCGGTGAAGGCCTTGATGTCGGCGGAGGAGTTCATGTACGAGACCGGGACGGTCACGTCGGCTATGCCGGCGTCGGTCAGCGCGTCCCAGCACTCGGCGACCTGCTCGGCGGTGGCCATGTCGGCCATCGAGCAGCCGGCCGCGAGGTCGGGGAGGACGACCTGCTGCCTGTCGCTGGTGAGGATGTCCGCCGACTCGGCCATGAAGTGCACGCCGCAGAAGACGATGTACTCGGCCTCGGGGCGGGCCGCCGCGTCGCGCGCGAGCTTGAAGGAGTCGCCGGTGACGTCGGCGAACTCGATCACCTCGTCGCGCTGGTAGTGGTGCCCGAGGATGAAGACGCGGTCGCCGAGCGCGGCCTTGGCCGCGCGGGCGCGCTCGACGAGGTCCGGGTCGGAGGCCGGGGGGAGGTCACCGGGGCATTCGACGCCGCGCTCGCTGTTCGGGTCGGCCTCCCGGCCGAGCAGCAGCAGAGCGAGCGGCGTCGGAGTGGGGTCGACGCCGTAGGTCTCGGTGATGGTGGTGGTCACGGGCGGGCGCCCTTCTGTGCGGCCGATCAAGCGGTGAAGCCTTTTCGTCTAACTGACACTATCTATTCTAACCGGTTAGCGTCAGAGTGACGATGGCCATCCCGTCGATGTGACGAGAACCGCTCGCCAAAAGGAAGCCCCGATGGAGCCGGATACCCCGATTCGGGGCAGTCTGGTGCGGCCGAATCGATGTTTCGAAGCCGCCGGGTATGGCTGAGTTCATGAAGGCAATCGCGATCAACCGCTACGGCGGCCCCGAGGTGGTCGAGTACACCGACCTGCCCGACCCCAAGGTCGGGCCCGACTCGGTCCTGGTGCAGGTACGGGCGGCCGGGGTGAACCCGGTGGACTGGAAGATCCGGGACGGCGCCCTGGACGGCATGCTGGACGTCCACTTCCCGTTGGTCATGGGCTGGGACGCGGCCGGCGTGGTCCGTGCCGTCGGCGGCGGGGTGACGGAGTTCGCCCCCGGCGACGAGGTCTACGGCTACGTCCGCAAGGACGCCGTCGAGCACGGCACCTACGCCGAACTGGTCTCCGCCCCGGTCCGCACCCTCGCCCGCCGACCCGCCGCGCTGGACTGGGCGCAGTGCGGCGGCCTGCCGCTGGCCGGGCTCACCGCGCTGCAGAGCCTGCGTGCGTTGGAGCTCCGCGAGGGGGAGACCCTGCTGGTGCACGCGGCGGCCGGCGGGGTGGGCCACCTGGCCGTCCAGATCGCCCGCGCCCGCGGCGCCCGGGTGATCGGTACGGCGGGCGAGCGCAACCACGACTACCTGCGCGGCCTGGGCGCCGAACCGGTCACCTACGGCGAGGGCCTGGCCGAGCGGGTCCGCGAGCTCGCTCCCGACGGCGTGGACGCGGCGCTCGACCTGGTCGGCCGCGGCGCCGTCCAGGTCTCGGCCGGGCTGGTGGCCGATCCCGGCCGGATCGCCTCGATCACCGACTTCGGGGTGAAGGCCCTCGGCGGCCACTACGTCTGGGTCCGCCCGGACGCCGCCGACCTGGCCGAACTGGCCGCACTCGCGGACGACGGCCGGCTGACCGTCACCGTCGCCTCCACCTTCCCGCTGGCCCAGGCCGCCTCGGCTCAGGCGCTCAGCGCCGAGGGCCGGACCAGGGGAAAGATCGTCCTCCTCATGGACTGACGTCCTCCTCGGGTCATCCGTCAGCGATGAACTCGTTCAGGTCATCCGCCAGAATGGGTGGCGAACCGTTTCGGCAGCGGTGGTGGCCGAGCACCAGCCGCCGCCGGGACGTCCCGTCGAACCCCGCACGACCCGTGGAGCCCCGCACCGATGACCAGCAGCCGAGCGCACGAGGTGATCGGGGCGGACCTGGACGAGACCGACCGGCAGCTCCTCGCCCGGCTCGGCAGCGACGGCCGCGCCTCCTACGCCGAGATCGGCCTGCAGGTGAACCTCTCCGCCACCGCCGTGCGCCGCCGGATCGACCGGCTCCGGGCGCGCGGCGTGGTCCGGGGCTTCACCGTGGTGCTCGACCCGGCCGTGCTCGGCTGGCAGACCGAGGCCTTCGTCGAGGTCTACTGCCGCGAGCGCACCGCCCCCGAGGAGATCCTCGCCAGCCTGCGCCAGTTCCCCGAGGTGGTCGCCGCCTGGACGGTCACCGGCGACCCGGACGCCCTGGTCCACCTCCGGGCCGCCGACATGCGCCATCTGGAGGCCGTCATCGAGCGCATCCGGCGCGAGCCCGGCGTCCAGCGCAGCCGCTCCTCGGTGGTCCTCTCCCAGCTGATCGGCTAGGGCCTGCCGCTCGGGTCCTTGCCGGGGCCGCCAAAACCCGAGAGGGGCCCCTCGCGCCCGGGAAGCGGGTACGCAGGAATCCTGCGCGGACCCATCCGAAGACGCTCGAAACCTGCCTGACCAGCCGCGTTCCGACGCGCGGCGAAGCATCCCTGCTGCCTACGCTGATCACGTCCGGTCAGCGCGGTGAGGCGTCCCGCAGACCGGATCCCCCCGACACCCACAGCCGAGAGGGACAGCCGTGTCCGCAGCACCCGACCGCATGCACCGGCCCGACAACGAACTGGTCGACCTGGTTTTCGACTACATGCGGGAGCGGCTGCAGTACGACCCCGTCCCGCTCGACCACCCCGGTGACGGCGAGCACCTGCGCACCCAGCTGACCGGCCTGCTCAACCAGGACGGCAACAACCCGGCCGACGTGCTTAAGCTCTACGACCACGAGCTGTCCCGCGCGGTGATCTCCGCCGACAGCCCGCGCTACCTGTCCTTCATCCCGTGCGCCCCGACCAAGGCCGCGCTGCTGTTCGACATGGTCGTCTCCTGCGCCTCGCTGCAGGGCATCTCCTGGCTGGAGGCGGCCGGCGCGATCGCCGCCGAGAACCAGGTGCTGCGCCTGATAGCCGACCGCGCGGGCCTGCCCCAGACGGCCGGCGGCTGCTTCGTCTCCGGCGGCTCGGCGGGCAACCTGTCCGCCCTGGTCGTCGCCCGCGACACCGCCCGCCGTCGCCTCGCCAATGACGGTCGTCACAGTGGTCCGCAGGCGCGGCTGCGGATAGCCGTCGCCGACCAGGTGCACTCCTCGGTCAAGAACACCTTCAACATCATCGGTGTCGAGGCCTTCAAGGTCCCGACCGTGAACCGGCGGTTCACCGGCGAGGCGCTGCGCGCCGCCCTGGCCGCCGACCCGAACCCGGAAACGGTGATCGCCGTCGTCGGCACCGCCGGCACCACCAACGAGGGCATCATCGACGATCTCAAGGGTCTGGCCGAGGTCGCCCGCGAGCGTGACCTGTGGTTCCACGTGGACGGCGCCTACGGCGGCGCGGGCCTGTTCGCCCCCTCGGTGCGCGAGCGCTACGACGGCATCGAGCACGCCGACTCCTTCGTGGTCGACCCGCACAAGTGGCTGTTCGCCCCCTTCGACTGCGCCGCGCTGATCTACCGCAACCCGCAGCTGGCCCGCGCCGTGCACACCCAGGACGCTTCCTACCTGGACGTCCTGCACACCGAGGGCGACGAGTGGAACCCCACCGACTACGCCTACCACCTGACCCGGCGCGCCCGCGGTCTGCCGCTCTGGTTCTCGCTGGCCGTCCACGGTGTCCAGGCCTACACCGAGGCCATCGAGACCGGCCTCGAGCTCGCCCGGGACACCGCCCAGCTGATCCGCGAGACCGAGCACCTGGAGCTGCTGTTCGACCCCCAGCTCTCGGCCGTCTGCTTCAAGCGCAAGGGCTGGACCAACGACGACTACTACCGCTGGTCGCAGCAGCTGCTCGCGGACCAGATCGGCTTCGTCACCCCGACCGGCTGGGACGGTGAGACGGTCGCCCGCTTCGCCTTCCTGCACCCGGGCACGACCATGGAGATGGTCCGGGAGATCCTGGACACCATGGCCTGACCGACGCTCCGCCCGTACGGCCCCACCGGCTCGCCCGGTGGGGCCGTACGCGTCCGCTGGCCCCGGGGCCCGGCTACAGGAACGCCCCGTTCGGCAGGTACGGGCTGGGCGGCCGCATCCCGCGCACCCCGACGAATCCCCTGGTCCGCGGCGTCAGTCCGACCTCCAGCCCGACGTCCAGGGCCCACTCCTGCTCGGCGGTCAGGTGGTCCACCCGCGCCTCGACCCCGTCCGGCATCCGGGCCAGCGCCTCACGCAGCAGCCGGGCGGCGATCCGCTTGCTGGTGGCGGCCAGCAGTCGCACCGTGCCGCCGTCGCGGTAGCAGTAGCCGCTGCCGGCCAGGGCGTCGGCGATCAGCAGCTCCTCGAAGTGCCCGAGCATCAGTTCGTGGTCCGGGCCGTGCGCGGACCCGCGCAGCCGCCGGTCCACCGAGTCCAGCAGGTGGAGGTGGGTGATGTTGCCAGGGTGCACCGGGATGTCCCCCGGGTCGATCAGCCCCTGCCGGTCCACCCGTCCGGTCAGCCGCATCGCCGGGTGCAGGGTGAACCCGGCCAGCCGGTAGCGGCGGGCCGCCGCGGGGGAGGAGGAGGCACAGACCATCCCGCGCAGGCAGCCCCGCGCGTGCGCCGTCGCCCGGTCCAGCAGCAGCCGCCCGACCCCCTTGCCCTGGGCCGACGGGCGGACCGCGAACAGCGAGGGCGTCCACAGGCCCTCGCGGCGCATCGACAGCACCACCCCGACCGCCTGCCCGTCGCTTTCCGCCAGCCAGCAGCCCCCGGGATCGGTGCTCGCCAGGTGCCGGGTCCGGGCCAGCTGCAGCGGTGTCGGCTCGGGCGGCGCCGGAGCGGCGGTCGGCTCGGCGAAAGCGGCGGAGGACAGTTCCTGGACGACCTCCGCGTCCTCTGCGGTGTCCCTGACCTGGCGAAGGATCATGCCGACCATCCTGGCGCCCGACGGGCGGCCGCGGGGCCGGTTCACCCGGATCCATGACACGGGCGGTGACCTGCGCTCCCCGGTTGTGCGAGCATGGGGAGCGTAGGGGACACGGGTGGTACACCCGGCCCACGGAAGACCTGCCGTCGAACAGGCCGAGGAAATCCATCGCCGTCCGGGAAATGAAACCGGACGGCCGTTGGTTGGCACTGGCGGCAGACCGTCGTCAAGACCGGGAGAAAGCAGATGACCGTCCAGGACGAGACCACCGTCGAGAGTGGCATCCTCCTTACCGATGCCGCCGCGGCCAAGGTCAAGGCCCTGCTGGAGCAGGAAGGCCGCGACGACCTCGCGCTGCGCGTCGCCGTCCAGCCCGGTGGCTGCTCCGGCCTGCGTTACCAGCTGTTCTTCGACGAGCGCTCGCTCGACGGCGACGTGGTGAAGGACTTCAACGGCGTCAAGGTCGTCACCGACCGGATGAGCGCCCCGTACCTGGGCGGCGCCACCGTCGACTTCGTCGACACCATCGAGAAGCAGGGCTTCACGATCGACAACCCGAACGCCACCGGCTCCTGCGCCTGCGGCGACTCCTTCAGCTAAGCCTGAAGCGCGGCTGAGCCCGCAAGCAGTGAGGCGGCCCCGGGAATCTCCCCGGGGCCGCCTCACGTGTTTCCACGGCGAGGACCTGTCTCGTGGGTCCTTGCCGGCTCCGGCAGAGCCCAAGGGACAGGCCCTACTGGGCCGCGCCGTCCGGGGTCACCGGGTCCGGGCCGGCGTGCGGGTCGCCCTCCAGCGGCACCTCCTGGCCGCTGGTCCTGTCGACCACCGTCCGCCCGGCCAGCGGCGAGCGCAGATCGCCGGAGACCGCCTGGCGCTTGGCCAGCGCGGTGCAGACGTGGCCCGGCTGGACGGTCGGCGGGCCGGGCACGACCTCGACGGCCACCTTGCCCGCCTGCGACTCGTCCGCCTTCAGCGCGTACTGGGTGCAGACCCCGCCGAAGAAGTAGACCGTCAGCTTGTTGCCACCGTCCGCCCGGTAGGCGATCGGCGGACGCACCGCCGGACCGGCCCCGGTGCCGGCCGGGTTGGGCTCGCCCGGGGCGATCGCGTTGCCCGGGGGAGTGGCCGCGCCCGACGGCTGCCCCGGGGCGGGCGAGGCCGGGGTGGGGGCCCCGCCGGCCGGCGGAACCTGGCTCGGCTGGCCCGGTGTGCTGGGCGCCGTCGCGGACGGGGTGCCGGAGGGCGTCGGGGCCTGCGGGGTGGCGCTCGCCGAGGCCGAGGCGCTCGCGGTGGCGGACGCGCCGGCCGAGTCCGCCGAGCTCTTGCCGTCCCCGTTGCACCCGGCCACCGTCACCATCGCCGCCAGCGCCACAGCCGCCAGGGCCACCACGCGCCGACCACGCCGGGGCATCGTCTCCAGATCCATCTGCACATCCTCCCGAGGGCTCAGCGGCGCCGCCTCCTCGGCCGCTCCGCGCGGATGTGACGTGCTCCGGTCGGATCCGGTTCCGCACCCGGTCGGAACGGATTCAGATTCCGTACTCGGCCATTCCGGCGACCAGGCGCTGCACCCCGGACGGGACCCGGACGCCGACGGAGGCGGGGACGGCCGGCTCCGGGGCCGCCGCCGGCAGCGGCCAGAACCGGCGCAGCCGCCGGGAGGAGCTCACCAGCGCGTCGAGGGTCTCGCCGTCGGCATCGGCCCGGCGGGCGGACGGCGGGGAGTGCTTGGGCATCATCGGGCATCGCTCCGATCCGCCGTGGCGGCACTGCCACGGTCGACGACAGGGCCCGCCCGGTCCGGCCGGGCTCCTGAGTCCGACCCTAGGCCCGGCCTCCGCGCACCCACCAGTGCTACCCGGAGGTAGTACACGTTCGAGGGCGAGGGGTGCCACCATGTCCGGTGGGGGACAGCTTGAGCGGCACTCTTGCTGCCGCACGGTGCGGGCCCGGTACCGTGGGTGGGTTCATCCGACCCCGCCCGCTGGCCCTGTTGCCATCTTGAGGAGACCCCCGTGCGTATCGCCGTCGCCGGCTCGATCGCCACCGACCACCTGATGACGTTCCCCGGTCGGTTCGCCGACCAGCTCGTCGCCGAGCAGCTGCACACCGTGTCGCTGTCGTTCCTGGTCGACGCCCTGGACATCCGCCGCGGCGGGGTCGCGCCGAACATCGCGTTCGGCATGGGCGTGCTCGGGCTGCGGCCGGTCCTGGTCGGCGCCGCCGGTGCGGACTTCGCCGAGTACCGCAGCTGGCTGGAGCGCAACAACGTGGACTGCGAGTCCGTCCACATCTCCGAGACCCGGCACACCGCCCGCTTCATGTGCACCACGGACGAGGACCACAACCAGATCGCCTCGTTCTACACCGGCGCCATGGCCGAGGCCCGCAACATCGAGCTCAAGCCGATCGCCGACCGCGTCGGTGGCCTCGACCTCGTCCTGATCGGCGCCGACGACCCGCAGGGCATGGTTCGCCACACCCAGGAGTGCCGCACCCGTGGCTACGCCTTCGCCGCCGACCCGTCCCAGCAGCTGGCCCGCCTGGACGGCGACGACATCCGCGAGCTGGTGGACGGCGCCGCGTACCTGTTCACCAACGAGTACGAGGCCGCGCTGATCGAGAGCAAGACCGGCTGGGGCGCCGAGGAGCTGCTCACCCGCGTCGGCACCCGGGTCACCACCCTGGGCAGCAAGGGCGTCCGGATCGACCGCAAGGGCGAGGCCCCGATTCTGGTCGGCTGCGCCCAGGAGGAGACCAAGGTCGACCCGACCGGCGTCGGCGACGCCTTCCGGGCCGGCTTCCTGACCGGCCTGTCCTGGCAGCTGGACCTGGAGCGCGCCGCCCAGCTCGGCTGCATGCTCGCCACCCTGGTGATCGAGACCGTCGGCACCCAGGAGTACGAGCTGCGCCCGACCGCCTTCCTGCAGCGCTTCGAGGAGAACTACGGCGCCGAGGCCGCCGCGGAGATCCACGCACACCTGGTCAAGTAGTCCCGCTCCCTCAGGAGCGACGCAGGACGAGGTAGGCCGAGCCCCGGTCGCCGCCGAAGTCGGCGGCCGGGGCCTCGCCCGCGTACTCCTGCCCGCGCATCTCGCACCAGGCCGGAATGTCCAGCCGGGCCGCCTCGTCGTCCGCCAGTACGGCGACCGTGCCGCCCACGGGCACCTCGCCGATCCGCTTCGCCAGCTCGATCACCGGCAGCGGGCACCGCTTGCCCAGCGCGTCGACGACTGTGATTCGCCCGCTCGCCGGAGGCCCGGTCACCGGCTTCGGCGCGGGCAGGTCGAGCCCGAGCGGGGCCCGGACGCCCGCCACCAGGTCCGGCAGCACGGTGAGGAAGCGCTCCACGTCAGCCTCGGCCGTCCCGTACGGCAGCGAGACCCGGACGTTGCCCTCGGTGAGCACCCCCATCGCGGCCAGCACATGGCTCGGCGTCAGGGTGGAGGAGGTGCAGGAGGAGCCGGAGGAGACCGCGAAGCCCGCCCGGTCCAGCTCGGTGAGCAGCACCTCGCCGTCCACGTACAGGCAGGAGAAGGTGACGATGTGCGGCAGCCGCCGCACCGGGTCGCCGACCACCTCGACCTCGGGCACCAGCTGCGGTACCCGGGTCCGGATCCGCTCCACCAGCTCGTGCAGCCGGGCGTTCTCCCGCTCGGCCTCGGCCCGTACGGCGCGCAGCGAGGCGGCCGCGGCCACGATCGCCGGGACGTTGACGTAGCCGGGCACCCGGCCGCCCTCGCGCTCGTCGGCCGGCAGCGGTGAGGAGTACCGGACGCCCTTGCGCACGGCCAGGATCCCGACCCCGGGCGGCCCGCCCCACTTGTGCGCGCTCGCGGTCAGCAGCGACCAGCCCGCCGGGACGTCCACCCGCCCGACGCTCTGCGCCGCGTCCACCAGCAACGGGACCCCGGCCCCGGCGCACAGCGCGGCGACCTCGCCGACCGGCTGGACGGTGCCCACCTCGTGGTTGGCGCTCTGCAGCGCGGCCAGTGCGGTGTCCGGGCGCAGCAGGGCACCGAAGGCCTCCGGGTCGACCCGGCCGGCGCGGTCCACCGGGACCACCGAGACCTCGCCCCCGCCCGCCTCGTGGCGCTCGGCGACGTGCAGCACGCTGGAGTGCTCCACCGCGGAGTGCACCAGGTGCCCGCCGCGTCGCCGGTTCCCGGCCAGGGCGCCCAGCAGGCCGAGTTGGACGGCCTGCGTCCCGCTCGCGGTGAAGGCGATCTCGTCCGCCCGCGCGCCCAGGGCGGCGGCCACCGTCTCGCGGGCGGCGTCCAGCAGCATCCGGGCCTGCCGGCCGGAGCGGTACAGCCGGGCCGGATCGGCCCAGCCCTCGTCCAGGGCGGCGGTCAGGGCCTGCCGCGCGACGGGGTGCAGAGGGGCCGTCGAAGCCACGTCGAAGTACACGGTCACATTTAACGACACACCCGGGAGTGTCCCCGCGCCGTTCGCACTGCTCACCGGCCGTCAGTCGATCACCCCGAATGTCCGCTTCGTCCGCGACCGACGGGCCGTCACTCACGTTGTTCGAGGTCATCCCCCGATCGGGGGTAAGGACCTCGAATGCCTGCGATGACCTGCGATGCAGCGGCTGCCGGGCCTGATCGGGCGACCGGGCGGCGCGTTACCGGGGGCTGCCCGTCAGGAGCGCATAAGGCTGGAGTAGGGTTTGGCCCGCATAAGCATTCAAACCGTGCCCGTGGACGGGTCGCCGGGGAGGCTCACAATCCGCCTTCGGTGCGACGCGAAGGCGGGCGAGACTTCGGGAAGGCGCTACGTGAGTCCCAACGGCTCCGACCGCTCGCCGCGGCGCACGATGCGGCGGAAGCTGCCTCAGGCGCTGGCACTGGGCCTCGTCATCGCGACCGCCACCGGCTGCTCGGCCAACGACCTCCCCAGGCTTGGCCTCCCGAGCCCGGTCACGAAGGAAGGACCCATGGTCCTCCAGATGTGGCAGGGCTCCTGGATCGCGGCGCTGGTGGTCGGCGTACTGATGTGGGGTCTGATCATCTGGAGCGTGATCTTCCACCGGCGCAAGCGCACCGGTGTGGAGGTCCCCCCGCAGACCCGGTACAACGTGCCCATCGAGGCGCTCTACACCGCGGTCCCCATCATCATCGTCTCGGTCCTCTTCTACTTCGTCGCCCGCGACGAGGCGAAGCTGACGTCGGTCTCCGCGAAGCCGCAGCACTACGTCAACGTGGTGGGCTTCCAGTGGAGCTGGGCGTTCAACTACGAGAACACCGAGACCCCTGACCCGGCCAACAAGGACGCCGCGTACGAGGTCGGTACGCCCAAGGACGCTCCGACGCTCTGGCTTCCGGTCAACGAGACGGTGCAGTTCCGGCTCACCTCTCGTGACGTCATCCACGACTTCTGGCCCGTCAACTTCATGATGAAGATGGACGTCGTGCCGGGCGTGGTGAACAAGTTCGAGGTCACCCCGACCGTCAAGGGCGAGTACATGGGCAAGTGTGCCGAGCTCTGCGGCGTCGACCACTCGCGCATGCTGTTCAACGTCAAGGTCGTCGACCGCGCCGACTACGACAAGCACCTGGCCGAGCTTCGCGCCAAGGGCCAGAACGGCGCTGTGCCTTCCGGCCTCATCAGCATGGGAAGTGAAGAGAAGTGACCATCCTCAACGAGCCCGCCGCGGCCGGCGGGGGCGCCGAGGCCGTCACGGTCGGGGCGCAGCGGACCCGGAAGCCGGGTTCGACCATCATCAAGTGGTTGACCACCACTGACCACAAGACGATCGGCACCCTGTACCTGGGCACGTCGTTCGCCTTCTTCCTGATCGGTGGCATCCTCGCCCTGGTCATGCGTGCCGAGCTGGCTCGTCCCGGGACCCAGATCCTGTCGAACGAGCAGTTCAACCAGGCGTTCACGATGCACGGCACGATCATGCTGCTGATGTTCGCGACGCCGCTGTTCGCGGGTTTCGCGAACTGGATCATGCCGCTGCAGATCGGCGCCCCGGACGTGGCCTTCCCACGTCTGAACATGTTCGCGTACTGGCTGTACCTCTTCGGTTCGATCATCGCGGTGGCGGGCTTCGTGACCCCGAACGGCGCCGCCGACTTCGGTTGGTTCGCCTACTCCCCGCTGTCGGACGCGGTGCACTCGCCCGGCGTCGGCGGTGACATGTGGATCATGGGTCTGGCCTTCTCCGGCTTCGGCACGATCCTCGGTGCGGTCAACTTCATCACCACGATCATCTGCATGCGCGCTCCGGGCATGACGATGTTCCGGATGTCGATCTTCGTCTGGAACACCCTGCTGACCGCCGTGCTGGTCCTGCTGGCCTTCCCGGTGCTGGCCGCCGCGCTGTTCGCCCTGGAGGCGGACCGCAAGTTCGGTGCCCACGTCTTCGACCCGGCCAACGGCGGGGCGATGCTGTGGCAGCACCTGTTCTGGTTCTTCGGCCACCCCGAGGTGTACATCATCGCGCTGCCGTTCTTCGGCATCGTGTCGGAGATCATCCCGGTCTTCAGCCGCAAGCCGATGTTCGGTTACTCCGGTCTGATCGCGGCCACCATCGCGATCGCCGGTCTGTCCGTGACGGTGTGGGCGCACCACATGTACGTCACCGGACAGGTACTGCTGCCGTTCTTCTCGTTCATGACCTTCCTGATCGCGGTCCCGACCGGTGTGAAGTTCTTCAACTGGGTCGGCACGATGTGGAAGGGCTCGCTGAGCTTCGAGACGCCGATGCTGTGGACGGTCGGCTTCCTGGTCACCTTCCTCTTCGGTGGTCTGACCGGTGTCCTGCTGGCCTCGCCGCCGATCGACTTCCACGTCTCGGACTCGTACTTCGTCGTCGCCCACTTCCACTACGTGGTCTTCGGCACCGTCGTCTTCGCGATGTTCGCCGGCTTCCACTTCTGGTGGCCGAAGATGACCGGCAAGATGCTGGACGAGCGGCTCGGCAAGATCACCTTCTGGACGCTGTTCTTCGGCTTCCACACCACCTTCCTGGTGCAGCACTGGCTCGGCGCGGAGGGCATGCCCCGCCGCTACGCCGACTACCTGGACTCGGACGGCTTCACCACCCTGAACACCATCTCGACCATCGGCTCCTTCGTGCTCGGCCTGTCGATCCTGCCGTTCCTCTACAACGTCTGGAAGACCGCCAAGTACGGCGAGAAGGTCACCGCGGACGACCCGTGGGGCTTCGGCCGCTCGCTGGAGTGGGCGACCTCCTGCCCGCCGCCGCGGCACAACTTCCTCACCCTGCCCCGGATCCGCTCCGAATCCCCGGCCTTCGACCTCCACCACCCGGAGATCGCCGCGCTGGACTACCTGGAGAACCACGGTGAGCCGGCCAAGCACCTCGCCGGTGTGACCCCGGCGAAGTACGACGCCCCGCAGCTGGGCAAGGGCAAGAAGGAGGGCGACGCCTGATGAAGGAACAGGGAAAGATCTTCCTCGGCCTGTCGGTCTTCGTGCTGGCCATGGCCATCACCTACGGCCTGTGGACGAACAACTCGGGCCCGGGTCTGGAGGCCGCCGGTACCACGGCGCTGTTCCTGGCCTTCGCCCTCTGCGCCTTCATCGGGTACTACCTCGCCTTCACCGCCCGCCGGGTGGACAGCGGCGCGGGTGACAACCCCGAGGCCGAGGTCGCGGACGACGCCGGCGAGCTGGGCTTCTTCGCCCCGCACAGCTGGCAGCCGCTCTCGCTGGCGCTCGGTGGCGCGCTCGCCTTCCTGGGCGTGATCTTCGGCTGGTGGCTGATGTTCTGGGCCGCCCCGATCATCCTGATCGGCATCTTCGGATGGGTCTTCGAGTTCTACCGCGGTGAGAACCAGAACCAGTAAGGTTCCGATTCTGCCGACAGGGCCGGTCCCCCGCACGGGGGGACCGGCCCTGCTGCGTCGCGGGAGTGACCGCCTCACTCACCCGGGTGAATGGAGGGGCGCTCGGATGTCGTTCGATCCGGGTCGTTCCTACGATCTGATCAATCGTGCGAATTGTGTGCGAAACCTCGGAGGCGGTCATGGCCGGCAGGCGTGGAATCGTGGGTATCGGCGGCATCTCACTGACCCTGGCAGTACTGGCCCCGCTGGCGGCCTGCTCGTCCGGGGAGGACGAGTCCAGGCCCCACCGGATCGACGCGGCGCGGCTCGTCCACCTCTCGGCCAAGGGCAAGGTCGACCCGTCCCAGCCGGTCACCGTGACGGCCGTGGAGGGCAGCCGGCTGACCGATGTCACCGTGGTCGGCCCGGACGGCCGGGTGGTGGCCGGCACGCTCGCCGACGACCAGCGCAGCTGGCAGACCACCGGCCGGCTGAAGGCCGACACCGCGTACACCATCCGGATCTCCGCCGACAACGGCAGGAACGGCCGCGGCGACACCACCGCCGACTTCAGAACCGTGGCCGCCCAGCGCGTGCTCACCGCAAAGCTCGGCCCGGACTCCTCCGGCAGCGGCGTCTACGGCGTGGGCCAGCCGCTCACCGTCCAGCTCTCCGAGGCGGTGAAGGACCGGCAGGCCCGCCAGGAGGTCGAACGGGCCCTGACGGTGACCTCCCAGCCCGCCGTCACGGGCGCCTGGTACTGGGTGGACGACAAGAACCTGCACTTCCGTCCGGAGGAGTACTGGCCGGCCGGGACGGCCGTCACCCTGGCCTTCGACGGCACCGGCAGCCGGATCGCGGACGGCCTCTACGGCGGCGACCGCAGCTCGCTGCGGCTGCGGATCGGCGCGCGGGTCGAGTCGGTGGTCGACGCCGCCGCCCACGAGCTCACCCTCAAGCGCGACGGCGAGGTGGTCCGGACCATCCCGGTCACCACCGGCAAGCCCGGCTTCGACACCCGCAACGGCATCAAGGTGGTGCTCGGTCAGGAGCGCTCGGTCCGGATGAACGGCGAGACGATCGGCATCGCTGCCGGCGGCTCGGATTCCTACGACCTGAACGTCGAGTGGGCCACCCGGGTGACCTGGAGCGGTGAGTACGTCCACGCGGCACCCTGGTCGGTCAGCTCCCAGGGCATCGACAACGTCAGCCACGGGTGCACCGGCATGAGCACCGAGAACGCCCACTGGTTCTACGACAACACCCGGGTGGGGGACCTGGTGACGGTGGTCAACAGCCGCGGCGCCAGGATGGAGCCCTTCGGCAACGGCTTCGGGGACTGGAACGTCTCCTGGGCGGACTGGATCAAGCACAGCGCCCTCGGGCAGCCCCTCAGCACCACCGCACCGGCCTCCCAGGCCCATGCCTCGGGGATGGCACGGCCGGAGTTCTGAGGCTGTTACTCCCCCGCTCGCCTCCTCCAGGCGCTCCGACCCGCTGCCGACGTTCGTCGCTCCGGCGCTCGTGCCTCGCTTGTCGCTCCTCGCTTTCGGCAGCGGCGCGCCCTTTGGCTCGGGGGCGGCTCCGGCTTCGGGCCCCGCTCAGGCCTCGGGGTAGGCCAGCCCCAGCGCGGTGACCACGGCCGCCAGGGCGTCCTGGTGGGACAGGCCGAGGCGGCTCGCCCGCTCGGCGTACTCGCCGGCCGCCGCGGCGGCGAGCCGGTGGGCGGTGTCCCCGGTGGCGGCGATCAGGGTGCCGCGGCGGCCGTGGGTCTCCACCACGCCGTCCGCCTCCAGTTCCCGGTACGCCCGGGCCACCGTCCCGGCAGCCACTCCCAGCTCCTCGGCCAGCGCCCGCACGGTGGGCAGCCGCAGCCCGGTGGGCAGCTCACCGGTGCGGGCCTGCTCGGCGATCTGGGCGCGGATCTGCTCGTACGGGGGAGTGGCGGCGGCGGGGTCGACGGACAGCTGCACGGGGGCTCCTGGAGGCGGTGCGGGTACGGGAAACGGGAAAGCCCGAGTGGGCGGTGGCGGCCAGTTGCTCCGCCGAGGCCTTGGCCGGGTCGAACAGGGCGGTGACGTG